>DURM01000072.1 GCA_012837335.1 Bacillota bacterium | reverse complement strand
CTGGTGACAACACTAGACTCAGCTGCGAACTGATCACTCCGATTGCGATGGAGGAAGGTCTGCGCTTTGCTATCCGCGAAGGCGGCCGCACCGTAGGCGCTGGAGTTGTTACCAAGATTTTGAAGTAGCAGGAAACAAGATATTATTGACAGCCTAGCTAAAATATGATAAATTCTAAAGGTATTTTGAGAATTTGGAGGTGGCGGCTGTGCGAGTTGGCATAACCCTTGAGTGCACTCAATGCAGAAACAGAAACTATCGGAGCAATAAGAACAGAAGAAACGACCCAGATCGCATTGAGTTAAAGAAATACTGTAAGACCTGTAAGACTCATACGATTCACAGAGAAACCCGGTAATTGGGCTATATAAAGGATGTGACGCACTTTGTCAGCTGTAACAGGAAAAGCCAAGCCAAGTTTTTGGCTTCGGATAACCAAATATTTCCGTGAAGTTAGATCGGAGTTGCGCAAGGTAGCATGGCCAAACCGTAAAGAAGTAATCAATAATACCGGAATCGTACTCTTGGTTGTATTAATCGTGGCTGTTTTTATCGGAGCAGTAGACTTTCTGATATCCAATTTACTGAGTTTATTAAGCCGGATAGGGGGGTGAAGGGCCTTCTTAGGTCCCTTCAATTATGAGTGAGAATTTGACAGCGGATAAACAGTGGTATGTGATTCATACCTATTCAGGCTATGAGAATAAGGTGAAGACTAACCTGGAAAAGCGCATTGAGTCAATGGGCATGGAAGATAAGATCTTCCGAATTGTGGTGCCCATGGAAGAAGTTGTCGACTATAAAGACGGTAAAAAGAAAGTGACTCAAAAGAAGATTTTCCCTGGTTATGTCTTAGTGGAAATGGTTGTTACCGATGACTCCTGGTATGTGGTGCGGAATACTCCCGGAGTAACCGGGTTTGTCGGTTCCGGAGTTAAACCGGTACCCTTAACCCAGGATGAAGTTAACTCAATTCTGCGGAGCATGGGCTTAGACGATCCCCGTCCGCGGGCTAGGTTTGAAGTAGGCGAGTCGGTTAAAGTCGTTTCCGGTCCGTTTGTCAATTTCTCTGGCGAAGTAGAAGATGTAAACTTGGATAAAGGAAAGGTTACCGTTAGAGTCTCAATGTTTGGGCGTGAAACTCCTGTCGAGCTAGACTTCGATCAGATCACCAAACTTTAGGGAATTGTTTTTCAGTGGGAGGACCTTGTGTCCGCCATTACCACATTAAATAAGGGGGTGCATGCGCCATGGCTAAGAAGATCAGTGCAATTGTCAAACTACAAGTCCCTGCAGGTAAAGCTACTCCAGCTCCTCCCGTAGGTCCAGCACTTGGTCAGCATGGTATTGCAATTATGGAGTTTTGTAAGGCATTCAATGAAAGGACTGCGCAGCAGGCAGGCATGATTATTCCTGTTGTGATTACTGTCTATGAAGATCGGTCCTTTACATTCATTACCAAGACTCCACCAGCAGCTGTCTTGCTGAAAAAAGCAATGAACCTGGAAAAAGCTTCCGGTGAACCAAACCGTGAAAAGGTCGGCACCATTAAAAGAGCTAAGGTTCGGGAAATTGCTGAGCTGAAGATGGCTGATTTGAACGCTGCAGACCTTGATGCCGCTACGCGGATGATTGAGGGTACAGCGCGCAGCATGGGAATAATTGTAGAAGATTAATTACAGCAATATTGTGGGAGGAATAATCCGCTTGTACCACAAAGGAGGATAAGTATATGGCTAAGCGAGGTAAACGCTACCAAGAGGCAGCCAAGTTAGTAGACAGAAGCAATCTTTATTCAGTTGATGAGGCATTGGAACTGGTAAAGAAAGCTGCAACTGCTAAGTTCAATGAAACCGTTGAAGTCGCTCTGAAGCTCGGTGTTGATCCGCGTCATGCCGATCAGCAGGTTAGGGGTACTGTAGTACTGCCCCACGGTACCGGCAGCGATGTCCGAGTTCTGGTGTTTGCTAAAGGCGAGAAAGCCAAAGAGGCAGAAGACGCCGGTGCTGATTACGTAGGAGCAGAGGAGTTAGCTGAAAAGATTCAAGGCGGCTGGCTCGATTTCGATGTGGCAATTGCAACTCCTGATATGATGGGTGTTGTAGGTAGACTGGGTCGGATTTTAGGTCCACGTGGGTTAATGCCAAATCCAAAGACCGGCACTGTTACTTTTGAAGTTGCTACTGCCGTAGAAGAATCAAAGGCAGGTAAAGTTGAATTTAGAGTCAACAGAGAGGCCGGCATGCATGTGCCGATTGGAAAAGCTTCCTTTGAAGTAGCTCAGTTGAGAGACAATTTCTACGCTCTGCTCGGTGCGATTGTCAAGTCAAAACCAGCAGCAGCTAAAGGAACTTACCTGAGAAAAGTTTCTGTCTCTTCAACAATGGGTCCGGGTGTCCGGGTTAACCCTCAAGATATTCTCGCTAACGTGAGATAAATTATTGTTGACTATTGGACATTGAGATGTTAATATATACAAGCTAAGAGCTTTAACCAAAGACAGTTGGTGCCGAAGGGCTTAAGAAGCGTTGTCTTGCCAACCGAGGTTAAGAAGCGGGTTAATCAGGTGTTACTATATGCCTGTTATGTTTGCCTGTTCTGGATCTCCGACTGTCTTTGGAGGTCCTTTTTTGTTGCATAATTCCGTGGGAGGTGAAAAGGTGGCAAGACCAGATAAAGTTGCAGCAGTTGCAGAAATTAAAGATAAACTGAGTAGAGCACAAAGTGTTGTTCTTGCTGACTATCGCGGCCTCAATGTAGCTCAAGCTACTGAGTTGAGAAAACAGCTGAGAGAAGCAGGTATTGAGTACAAGGTTGTCAAAAATACTTTGACAATTATCGCTGCCAGAGAGTGCGGCTTAGATGGCTTAGCTTCTCTGCTGACCGGACCAACAGCAATTGCTTTTGGTTATGATGATCCAGTGGCTCCGGCAAAAATCTTAAGTGAGTTTGCTAAAGCCAACAAGGATCTTGAGCTTAAGGGCGGTGTTTTAGATGGCCAAGTTATGAATGTCGAAGACGTTAAAGCGCTTGCCGATCTGCCGTCCAGAGAAGAGCTGCTCGCACAAGTACTGCGCGGTATGCAGGCACCTATTGCTGGCTTCGTCAACGTACTGCAGGGTACAATCCGCAATTTTGTTTATGCATTGGACGCTGTGCGTAAGCAGAAAGAGGAAGCCGGTGCATAATAGAATCTAATTTTAATCTTTTAATATTTTAAGGGGGAAAACATAAATGACCAGAGAAGAAATCTTACAAGCGATAGAGAACATGACAGTTTTGGAGTTAGCTGAATTAGTAAAAGAAATGGAAGAAAAATTTGGCGTGTCCGCTGCTGCTCCTGTGGCAATGGCTATGCCGGCAGCTGGCGGCGCTGCTGAAGCTGCTGAAGAACAAACTGAGTTTGACGTTATTCTTGAATCCGCAGGCCAGAAGAAAATTGGCGTTATTAAAGTAGTTCGCGAAATTACTGGCTTAGGTCTGAAAGAAGCTAAAGAATTAGTTGACAGCGCTCCGAAAGCTGTTAAAGAGGGCGTCAGCAAAGAAGAAGCTGAAGATATCAAGGCTAAACTTGAAGAAGCTGGCGCAAGCGTAAACCTGAAGTAAGGGCGAAAAAAGATAAAAACGTCTTCTTAACACAGATTAAGAAGACGTTTTTTAATTAAATTAAATCCAAGCATGCCATATTCTGCTTGACAAGCGACAAGCATCATGGTATCATAACTTAGTGTTAATCGTATAATGGGGCTATTATTCCTATCTATATATTTAATACAACATACTTCCACCATATTCCTGCTTTTAAAGCGAATTTTTTGGAGGAAAAAAATGAATAAATCTCAGATGAATACTAAACACTATATTAGTATCTTAACTGGATAGGCAAGCGAGGGTTTTACCCTTGCTTTTCATCATGCATAGCAGCAAACCAAAAGGAGAGGTGAAGGCCATTGGCAGTAGCCGTTCATCAGGGCAAGAGGCAGCGTGTTAGCTTTGGTAAGATCAAAGAAGTCATGGAAATGCCTAATTTGATCGAAATTCAAAGGAAATCATTTGATTGGTTTCTCAACGAAGGCCTGCTCGAAATGTTTCAAGACATATCACCGATCCAGGATTTTACTGGAAACTTAGTACTTGAGTTTATCGATTATACTTTAGGTGAACCGAAATGGGATGTTGATGAAAGCAAAGAGCGGGATGTTACCTATGCTGCACCATTAAAAGTTAGAGTACGCTTAATTAATAAAGAAACCGGGGAAGTAAAGGAACAGGAAGTTTTCATGGGAGACTTCCCTTTAATGACCGAAAACGGAACTTTTATTATCAATGGCGCAGAACGGGTAGTAGTAAGCCAGTTAGTGCGTTCGCCGGGTACTTACTTTAATTTTACAGTGGATACATCAGGTAAGCCCTTATATACTGCTAATATTATTCCCAACCGCGGTGCTTGGCTGGAGTTTGAGATGGATGCCAACAATGTGGTTACGGTGCGTGTAGATCGGACCCGCAAAATTCCGGTTACCGTGCTGATCAGGGCTTTAGGTGTGGCAACAAACCATAAGATTCTCGACCTTTACTACGGAGCCGAAGCTATTAAGGCAACGCTGGAACGGGATAACACCGAGTCAGAAGCAGAGGCTTTGATTGAGATTTATAAGCGACTGCGTCCGGGTGAACCGCCGACAGAGGAGAGTGCCCGCAGTCTGTTCGAGACTCTATTCTATGAGCCGAGGCGCTATGATTTAGGCGGGGTGGGACGCTATAAAATCAACAAAAAGTTGAGATTGACTGAGCGGTTGATCAACCGCATATCAGCCGAACACGTCGTTCATCCCGAAACCGGGGAGATCCTTGTTGAAGCTGACCAGAGAATTGACCGCAAAGCAGCAGAAGCAATTCATGAAGCTGGTATTCCCGGTGTTCTCATCAAGACCAAAGAAGGCGACGAACTGAAAATACTCAGCAACGGACAGCCGGATGAGGATGCCAAAACTATTGTCAAAGATGACATTCTCGCGGTGATTAATTATCTGATTAACTTGCCTTACGGGATTGGTATCACCGACGATATCGACCACTTAGGCAATCGCCGTCTCAAATCAGTCGGTGAGCTTCTCCAGAACCAATTTAGAATTGGTCTCAGCCGGATGGAACGGGTGGTACGGGAGCGGATGACCATTCAAGACGTGGACATTATTACTCCCCAAGCTTTGATTAATATTCGACCGGTTGTGGCTGCAATCAAAGAATTCTTTGGTTCCAGTCAGCTGTCCCAGTTTATGGATCAGACTAACCCGCTGGCAGAGTTGACTCATAAAAGAAGATTAAGTGCACTTGGACCGGGCGGCTTGTCCCGTGAGCGTGCCGGCTTTGAGGTAAGGGACGTACACCATTCCCACTACGGCAGAATGTGTCCGATTGAGACTCCTGAAGGTCCAAACATCGGCTTGATCGGATCGCTGTGTACTTATGCCCGCATCAATGACTACGGCTTTATTGAAACTCCCTACCGCCGGGTTGAAGACGGCAGGGTTTTAGATGAGATTGTTTATTTAACTGCCGACGAAGAAGATAACTACATCATTGCTCAAGCCAATGAGCCTACTGATGATGAAGGCAGTTTCTTAAATGACCGGGTTACAGTCCGCGATCGGGAAGAGATTAAGATTGTTCCCGCAGAGAACGTAGACTTTGTGGACGTTTCACCGAAACAAATTGTCAGTATTGCTACTGCTTTAATTCCTTTCTTAGAGAATGATGACGCAGCTCGAGCCCTCATGGGTGCCAACATGCAGCGTCAGGCAGTTCCGCTGCTTCGTTCCTCCGCTCCTTTAGTGGGAACCGGAATGGAGTACAAGGCAGCGATTGACTCCGGAGCCTGCATACTCAGTAAGAGTTCCGGAGTGGTTGAGTATGTTTCCTCAGAGCGGATCAGCATACGCCGCGATGACGGCGGACTTGACAGCTACAAGCTGCACAAGTTTGAGCGTTCTAACCAGGGAACCTGCATCAATCAAAAGCCAATTGTACAGTTAGGCGAAAGGATCGAGGTCGGGCAGGTCTTGGCCGATGGACCGTCTACTGACCAAGGTGAATTAGCCCTGGGCAAAAACGTAATGGTAGCATTTATGCCCTGGGAAGGATATAATTTTGAAGACGCAATTCTCTTAAGCGAAGAGTTAGTGAAAGAAGACGTGTTTACTTCGATTCACATCGAAGAGTATGAAGCTCAGGCCCGGGATACCAAACTTGGTCCGGAAGAGATCACTCGCGATATCCCCAATGTCGGTGAAGACAGCCTTAAAGATTTAGATGAATGGGGAATTATCCGGATTGGTGCTGAGGTCAAAGCTGGCGATATTCTGGTTGGTAAGGTGACACCAAAAGGTGAGACCGAGCTGACAGCGGAAGAGCGCCTGCTGCGGGCTATTTTTGGTGAAAAAGCCCGGGAAGTACGGGACACATCGCTGCGCGTTCCCCATGGTGAAGGTGGAGTTGTGGTCGATGTCAAAGTGTTTTCCCGGGAGAATGGCGACGAGCTCGCTCCCGGTGTCAATCGCCTGGTAAGGGTTTATGTCGCTCAAAAACGGAAGATTTCAATCGGGGACAAGATGGCGGGACGCCACGGGAACAAGGGTGTAATTTCCCGCATTCTGCCCCGCGAAGATATGCCATTCTTACCGGATGGAACACCGGTGCAGATTGTCCTCAATCCACTTGGTGTACCATCGCGGATGAATATTGGTCAGGTTTTAGAGACTCACTTAGGTTTAGCCGCGAAGTATCTTGGTATTCATGTAGCAACACCTGTTTTCGACGGTGCTACTGAAATAGAAGTTATGGATACCATGGAGAAAGCGGGCATGGCTAGGAACGGTAAGACCATCCTTTATGATGGCCGTACCGGAGAACCATTCGACAACCCTGTTACTGTGGGTGTAATTTACATGATTAAGCTGGCCCACTTGGTTGACGATAAGATTCACGCTCGTTCCACCGGACCTTACTCCTTAGTAACTCAGCAGCCGCTTGGCGGTAAAGCCCAGTTCGGCGGTCAGCGCTTCGGTGAAATGGAAGTATGGGCTCTGGAGGCTTATGGAGCAGCTTATACACTGCAGGAAATGCTGACAGTTAAATCAGACGACGTCGTCGGCAGGGTGAAAACCTATGAATCCATCGTCAAAGGCGAAAACATCCCGGAACCGGGTGTGCCTGAATCCTTCAAGGTCTTAATCAAAGAGCTGCAGAGCTTAGGTCTTGACGTGAGGGTGCTCAGCGAAGAAGAGGAAGAAATCGAAATCAAGGAAGAGGAAGAAGACATCAGCGAAATGGCGAAAGAGCTCGGGTTAGGAGTTCTTGCTGAAGAACCAGCGCCGCGTTCAAGAAAAACGGCAGCAGCCGATGACAGCGATGATGAAGATCAAGACGCTGATGAAGAGCAGCTGGATGTGAGCCCCCTTGATGAGGATGATTTAGATCCGGACAGCGATGTGGATTTAGATGATCTTGATGGTGATTTAGATCTGGACACAGACTTGGATCTTGATGACCTTGATGGTTTTGATGACGATGATACTGACTTATAGTGTGTAAGGTGGTTGCAGGACAAAAAGGAGGGACAGCCCTTGCTGGATGTCAACAATTTTGATCGAATTCGCATTGGCTTAGCATCGCCTGAAAAAATCCGCGCCTGGTCAAGCGGTGAGGTAAAGAAACCGGAAACAATCAACTACCGCACCTTAAAACCAGAGCGGGAAGGCCTGTTTTGTGAAAAGATTTTTGGCCCTACACGGGATTGGGAATGTCACTGCGGTAAATATAAACGCGTCAGATATAAAGGCATTGTTTGTGACCGCTGCGGCGTTGAAGTTACTCGCGCTAAAGTCCGCAGAGAGAGAATGGGCCACATTGAACTAGCGGCTCCCGTGTCTCATATCTGGTTCTTTAAAGGAATTCCCAGCCGCATGGGTTTGATTTTAGACATGTCTCCCCGGACTTTGGAAAGGGTTTTATACTTCGCTTCATATGTTGTCCTTGATCCTGGCGAGACACCCTTAGCGAAGAAACAGCTGCTCAGCGATACTGAGTACCGGGAGTACCGGGAAAAGTACGGCAATCGCTTTACAGCGGGAATGGGTGCTGAAGCAGTCAAACGCCTGCTTGAAGACATCGATCTGGAGAAGCTGAGCGATGAGCTGCGAGCTGAGATTCGTGATTCAACTGGACAGCGCCGGGTCAGAGCAGTTCGGCGTCTGGAAGTTGTGGAGGCATTCCGCAATTCCGGAAACCGTCCGGAGTGGATGATTCTAGATGTGATTCCGGTAATTCCACCTGAGCTGCGCCCGATGGTGCAGCTTGACGGAGGCCGGTTCGCTACTTCCGATTTAAATGACTTATATAGAAGGGTGATCAACCGTAATAACCGCTTAAAGCGCCTGCTGGAATTAGGCGCTCCGGATATCATTGTCCGCAATGAAAAGCGGATGCTGCAGGAAGCAGTTGATGCCCTAATCGATAACGGCCGCCGCGGCAGACCGGTTACCGGTCCCGGCAATCGCGCCTTGAAATCCTTAAGCGATATGCTGAAAGGCAAACAAGGCCGATTCCGCCAGAACCTGCTTGGCAAGAGAGTTGACTACTCCGGCCGCTCCGTAATTGTCATTGGTCCGACCCTCAAGATGCATCAGTGCGGTCTGCCGAAGGAAATGGCTCTGGAACTGTTTAAGCCATTTGTAATGAAAGAACTGGTAGAGCGGGGTTTGGCACACAATATCAAAAGCGCCAAGCGGATGGTTGAGCGGGCCAGACCTGAAGTGTGGGACGTAGTTGAAGATGTTATTAAGGAACACCCCGTACTTCTCAACCGGGCACCGACCCTCCACAGATTGGGAATCCAGGCGTTTGAGCCGGTCTTGGTTGAAGGTAGAGCCATTCAAATTCACCCGCTGGTATGTACAGCCTATAACGCTGACTTTGACGGTGACCAAATGGCAGTCCACGTGCCGCTGTCGGCAGAAGCTCAGGCAGAAGCCAGACTCTTGATGATGTCTACTAATAACATCCTGGTGCCGTCAAGCGGACGCCCGATCGTGACTCCGACTCAGGATATGGTTATTGGCATTTACTACTTAACCTTGGAACGAGAAGGTGCTCTAGGCGAAGGCCGCTACTTCGGTTCATTTGAAGAAGCTTATCTGGCTTACTACAATAAGAGCATTGATCTGCACGCCCGCATCACTGTGCGGTACAAAGATGAGCGGATCACCACAACACTGGGCAGGATGATTTTCAACTCGGTTCTGCCTGAGGATATGGAATATTACAATGTAGAATTAGATAAGTCCAAAATGGGCAAACTGGTTGAGGAATTATATAATACGGTTGGTTTAGAGGAGTGCGCTGAGATTCTGGATAAAATCAAGGACCTCGGATTCCACTACAGCACTCGCTCCGGAACTACTGTTTCAGTAGCAGACATTGTGGTACCGGAAGCTAAACACGACTTAGTAGCGCAGGCTGAGCAGGAAGTAGATACAATTGAGATCCAGCACCGCCGCGGCTTATTGACAGCCGAGGAGCGCTACCAAAGAATCTGTGATATTTGGACCAGAACTAAGGAAGAAGTTACCGAGAAGATGCTGGAGAATTTCAGCAAGTTCAATCCGGTTTACATGATGGCTATTTCCGGTGCCCGCGGTAATACATCGCAGATCAGTCAGTTGGCAGGAATGCGGGGACTGGTTGCGGATCCAACCGGAAAAACCATTGAGATTCCGATTAAAGCTAACTTTAGGGAAGGCTTGACCGTTCTGGAATACTTTATCTCCAGCCACGGAACCAGAAAAGGTCTGGCAGATACAGCTCTCCGAACTGCAGACTCGGGTTATCTGACCCGCCGTCTGGTAGATGTGAGCCAAGATGTAATTGTGCGTGAGCACGACTGCGGCACAGAGGAAAGCATTTCCATCGGAGCAATTAAGGAAATCTCCGGTGAAATGGAAGATATTATTGAATCCTTAAGTGAGAGAATTGCTGGTCGAGTTGCCGCAGAGGATGTCTTCCATCCTGAAACCGGAGAGCAGCTGGCGGTTAAAAATGAGATGATTTCGGATCGCCAGGCCGCAGCCATCGAAGCGGCAGGTATCGAGAAAGTGAAAATCCGTTCTGTCCTCGGCTGCCGCAGCCGCTATGGCGTTTGTGTTAAGTGCTACGGCCGCAGCTTAGCCACCAACGACATGGTTGAAGTTGGTGAAGCTGTCGGTATTATTGCAGCCCAGTCCATTGGCGAACCGGGCACCCAGCTGACCATGAGAACTTTCCACACCGGTGGGGTTGCAGGAGATGACATTACTGCTGGTCTGCCTAGGGTTGAGGAGCTGTTTGAGGCCCGCAAGCCTAAAGGCCAGGCAGTCATCACTGAAATTGACGGCACCGTGGAAGTCGTTGAAAGCAAAGGCAGCCGTAAGATTGTGGTTACTAACGATGAGGAATCCAAGTCTTACACAATTCCCTACGGTACCCGCCTGCGCGTGAAAGACGGCTCCAAGGTTGAAGCCGGAGACAGACTGACTGAAGGGTCTGTCAATCCCCATGACATCCTGGCAGTTAAAGGTGTGGCAGCAGTTCAACAGTATTTGGTACAGGAAGTTCAAGAAGTTTATCGCTCACAGGCTGTATATATTAATGATAAACATATTGAAGTTATTGTCCGCCAGATGCTGCGGAAAATCAAAATTGAAGACAGCGGTGATACCAACATGCTCCCCGGCAGCTTAGTGGATGCATTTGATTTCGCTGAAGAGAATGCCAAAGCTGCTGCTGCAGACGGTGAGGCTGCTTCTGGTAAAGCATCACTGCTCGGTATTACTAAGGCATCGCTGGCTACTGAAAGCTTCCTGTCGGCAGCGTCGTTCCAAGAAACAACCCGCGTCCTTACAGACGCTTCGATCAAAGGCAAGACCGACAGACTCCTTGGCCTGAAAGAAAACGTGATTATCGGAAAGCTGATTCCTGCAGGAACCGGCATGTCCCGCTACAGCAATATTGAGATTCAGGTTGATGGTTCAGAGGATACCGATCCGGATGGAACTGATCCCAATGGAAGCAGTCAACCTGAGGTTGAACAAGAAGCTGATCAGGCAGCTGCTCAAACTGCAGAATTAAGCTCGAATTAATCGCGATCTTGTATTGACAAGGAAAACAACAGATGGTAAAATATCAAAGTGTGTTAACCCGCAGGATTTCGATCCTGCGGGATGTTTCAGTAAGGGCGAGGAGGAAAAGGGGAGACGGTAATGCCTGCTAAGCTCATGCAGTCCGACAGGCTTGTCGGAACCAAGCAAACATTGAAAGCATTAGAGACTGGCAGAGCCGAGGTTGTGTATATTGCTGAAGATGCGGAAGCCAATGTTACAAATCCTGTAGTACAGCGCTGCAGGACATTGGGGATAGAAATTGTGTACATCGATACAATGGCCGCATTAGGCCGCGCCTGTGGTATCGATGTTGGTGCTGCAGTAGCATGTGTTCTTAAGAAGTAAGTATTCAGGGAAGGGAGGTTATAAATTTGCCAACAATAAACCAGCTGATTAGAAAAGGCCGCAAGAAACAGAAGACCAAGAGCATCGCACCAGCTTTACGTTATACACAAAACTCACTCAGAGGCACTATTGAGTATGGTGTTAATTCACCTCAAAAACGAGGCGTTTGCACAAGAGTAGGAACAACCGCTCCAAAAAAACCGAACTCCGCGCTGCGTAAAATTGCTCGTGTGAGATTGACAAATGGTTTGGAAGTAACCTGCTATATTCCGGGTGAAGGTCACAATCTGCAGGAGCACAGTGTTGTCTTGATCCGCGGCGGCAGGGTAAAAGACTTGCCGGGTGTGCGCTATCATATTGTTCGCGGTACATTAGATGCTGCGGGTGTTGATGATAGACGTCAAAGTCGCTCAAAATACGGCGCTAAACGTCCGAAAGCGTAAGTTTAAGTTAGGTAATCACCAGAGTAAAGGGGTGAAAAGCGCAGATGCCTAGAAAAGGAGCTGCTCCAAAGAGAGATGTTTTGGCAGATCCGGTTTATAACAGCAAATTGGTTAGCAAATTCATCAACGCACTGATGATTGATGGCAAACGCGGTCTCGCAGAGTCCATCATGTATGGAGCGTTAGAAATGATGGCTGAAAAAACCGGAAGGGATGCTTTAGAAGTTTTGGATCAGGCAATGGAAAATGTTATGCCTGTATTAGAAGTAAAGCCACGCAGAGTCGGTGGTGCCACTTACCAGGTGCCGGTTGAGGTTCGTTCTGAACGCCGGGTTGCGTTGGCTATACGTTGGATAGTATCATATGCACGTGATCGTGGTGAGCACACCATGGTTGAGCGGTTGGCTGGAGAATTTTTAGATGCAGCCAACAATCAAGGTGCATCAGTTAAAAAGAAAGAAGATACGCATCGGATGGCAGAAGCAAACAAAGCCTTTGCCCATTACCGGTGGTAACTAGACTCGGCTAGGGGGAGAATTAAGTGGGAAGAGAGTTTAGTATAGAAAGAACACGCAACATTGGGATCATGGCACACATTGACGCAGGGAAAACTACTACCACTGAAAGAATCCTCTTTTACACCGGGAAGGTTCACAAGATTGGTGAAGTACACGATGGAGCTGCGACCATGGACTGGATGGTGCAGGAGCGGGAGCGCGGAATCACAATTACTTCCGCCGCGACAACCGCTTTTTGGCGCGATCATTGTATTAACGTAATCGATACGCCCGGGCATGTGGACTTCACTGTAGAAGTAGAACGTTCTTTGAGAGTTCTTGACGGCGCGGTTGCGGTATTCTGTTCTGTAGGTGGAGTTGAACCTCAATCAGAGACTGTATGGCGTCAGGCAGACAAATACAATGTTCCGCGGATTGCATATGTCAACAAGATGGATCGTGTAGGTGCCGATTTCCAAAGAGCAATTGATATGATGAAGGACAGATTAGGAGCTAATGCTGTTCCGATTCAGTGGCCTATTGGTGTAGAAGATTCATTCCGTGGAATGGTCGACCTGATAACCATGAAAGCACATATTTTTACTGACGATTTAGGAACTAAAGATGAGGAAGCAGATATTCCCGAAGAGTTGGTTGATGTTATTGCAGAAGCCAGGGAGCGAATGCTAGAAGCAGTTGCTGACATTGACGAAGATATAATGATGAAGTACCTCGAAGGTGAAGAGATTACAGTTGATGAACTGAAGAAAGCTATTCGCCGCGGAGTAATTGATGTAAAAATCACACCTGTATTATGCGGTTCATCGTTTAAGAACAAAGGTGTCCAGCTGCTGCTCGATGCGATTGTGGATTATCTGCCGTCACCTATGGATTTACCTCCGATTGCAGGTACTGAAGTTGGTTCGGGGGCAGAAGCCAGCCGCAATCTCGATGACAGCAGTCCGTTATCAGCCCTCGCTTTCAAGGTTATGAGTGACCCGTATGTAGGTAAACTGGTTTATGTACGGATTTACTCGGGAATTTTACAAGCAGGCAGCTATGTTTATAATGCTTCAAAAGGTAAGAAAGAGCGTGTCGGACGCATCCTGCGGATGCATGCCAATCACCGTGAAGAAGTAAAAGAGTGCTATTCAGGTGACATCGTAGCGATTGTAGGCTTAAGAGATACAGCCACAGGAGATACTTTATGTGCTGAAGATGCTCCGATCATCCTTGAGCAGTTAGAATTTCCTGAACCGGTTATCAATCAAGCAGTCGAACCGAAGACCAAAACAGACCAGGATAAACTGGGCACAGCACTACAGAAATTAGCAGAAGAAGACCCGACCTTCCGCGTTCATACTGATGAAGAAACCGGTCAAACCATTATCTCCGGTATGGGAGAACTGCACTTGGAAGTTATTGTTGACCGACTGCTGCGGGAGTTCAAAGTTGAAGCCAACATAGGTAAACCGCAGGTTGCTTATCGGGAAACAATCACCAAAGCAGTTACTACCGAAGGCAAGTTTGTCCGCCAAAGCGGTGGACGCGGTCAGTACGGACATGTGGTTCTGGAAATTGAGCCTCTGGAGCAGGGAGCAGGTTTCGAGTTTGTCAACAAGATTGTTGGTGGAGTCGTACCGAGAGAATATATTCCTGCCGTTGAGAGTGGTGTGAAAGAAGCTATGCTTGGTGGTGTACTCGCCGGCTATCCAGTGGTAGACGTTCGAGTAACAATTACTGACGGTTCATATCACGAAGTGGACTCGTCGGAAATGGCATTCAAGGTGGCAGGTTCAATTGGTTTCAAAGAAGGTGCGCGTAAAGCTAACCCTGTTCTGCTGGAACCAATCATGAAAGTTGAAGTTACTACACCTGAAGAATACCTTGGTGATGTAATGGGAGATCTCAATTCACGCCGTGGGCGGATTGAGAAAATGGAAGCGCGGGGCAATGCCCAAGTGGTGAGTTCCTTTGTGCCGCTGTCCGAGATGTTCGGATATGCAACAGATTTGCGAAGCGCTACCCAAGGTAGAGCTACTTACAGCATGAATTTCTCACATTACGAACCAGTACCAGCCAGTATTGGTGAAGAGTTAATGCATAGAAACCTTTAAAGATTAAGGAGGAGAACAATGGCTAAGCAAAAGTTTGAAAGAACCAAACCTCACGTTAACGTGGGAACCATCGGTCACGTTGACCACGGTAAAACTACTACCACAGCGGCAATTACTATGTATCTTGCCAG
>DURM01000071.1 GCA_012837335.1 Bacillota bacterium | reverse complement strand
CTCCCCCTCGGCTTCCTCCAGACTACACTGTTACCAGTGACGCCCTTGCCTGCTGGTTGTCTTCCCGCTGGTTAGGCGACAGGGCTTCTTGCAGCCCATCGGCGCAGTAAGCATGCCAGGCACACACAGCTCAGCCTGAGGCCTAACTTAACTGCAGTACCGCCTCAGGCTGGCTGTAATTTACTTTAAAATGAAGCTGGATCCAAGGCCGGCGGCTGCTGTAACTTCGGTAACATGCCCGTTCGTCCAGCCGGTGGGACCAGTGCTGATTATATACCATGTGTACTCTCCCGGTTCAAAGAAAGGATCGAAGAAAAGATCAATTGTTAAAGCAGTTTCCTCCCCTCGCGCGAAGTAATAGTGAGAGTGGTTTGGACGATTCTTCCTTTCCAGTATCACTCGGTGGTATACCTCGTATGCGGTATCCACAGTATTCTCCCATGACAGGGTCAGCTTCGCCTGGGGTCCATAATTAACTTCAACACCCTCCTCAGGCTGCACCTGACGCAGGTTTTCTTTATAGTCCAATTTTACAATATTACTCTCCTTCTCACTCCCATCCCTCAAAATCGCTGTTAACTTGAGAAAAATAGGTACACCTGGTTCAAGGTCCAAGAATCCTATTGGATCGATCCACTCGGCAGTTCTGGAAATTCTCCGCGAAAGGACTTCAAAATTGTCTGGTTCAAAACGGCTGGCATAGAGCTCATACCGCACGACATCTTCTAGCTGCTGCATTATCTGGATTCTAGGCGCAGGAATGTAATATGTTCCTGTAAACTCGAAGTTATCATGAAATAACGAAATCCATGGTTCTTCTGGTTCCTCAGTTTTACAGCCAGTAAACAAAGTCACCAACAGCAAAACGATCAAAACATGCCGTAATTTCATTATTATCTCCCCATGATCAAGTTGTTTATTGCCTTGCTCGCCCACTCTAAACATATTTATCTAATCAGATTATATATCCTTTAACAAAACACTTATTTAATCAAAAAAACCGCCTTCCTAGTAAGGAAGACGGTAATCAGTAATTTCAACGCCGGACTTAGTCAAGATCCAATCACCTAGAATGTTCAGGAGTTTTCGATCCACACGCCGCTCCGGATCCGTATAGGACAGCGGCTCGCCATACGTCATTTTCAAAACATGATCTAAACCATCAAATATATAGAGATCACGCTGTTCTTCCGGCAGAGCATCTGCTAAAGCATACGCATCAGCAGTTTGAACTTGAAGATCAGCCGTGCCCTGCATGATTAAAACCGGGACTTTAATTTCTGACAGTACCTGCGCCGGATCGGCTGTGAACCACTCTTTCAGGATGAATCTTTGACCGACAAATGGCAGCATTAGCTGTTCAATTTCTGCCGGCAGTTCGTAGGCAGCGAGACTGTAGTCAGTATCGTTTAAAACAGCTTGATACAGATCGTCTAACGCCTTCATTGTTCGTTCTTTTACCTCGAAATCGAATAAGCCAACAGCTGCTCCTGCATCGCACTGAGCTGCAATTTGGCGCTTAACAGTATCGAAATATGGGTATCCTGCTCCAGCAAGCAGTACTACTCCCGCAAGATCATCCCGTTTGCGAGCGACTTCTGACGCAAGCCAGGCTCCTTCACTGTGCCCCACAATAAACACATCAGCCACATTTGATAGATTTCCTAACAAATCAACTACTGCATCCACATCATTAATATAATCATTAAACGACTGAATCTCTCCGGGGCTTTCGCCAACTCCACGCTTGTCGTAGCGCACTACAATCACGCCACGAGAGGCAAGATAGTGTGCAATCTCTTTAAGATAGTCAGCTGGTCCCGGCATAACAAAGCTGTTACCATCCCGATCAGTTGGACCAGAACCGGCTACGAGTACGACTCCCGGCCGCTCCCCGCTTACTTCGGGCACAGTCATAGTACCGCTCAGCTTAGCTCTATCGACATTGATATGAAAATCTAGATCCCGAAAGCCGTAACCGCCAAAATCATCAAAGATTCTAGGCGGCTCAGGTGCTGCACCTAAATCAACAGCCTCGATCTCAAAAGCCTGCATGGGAATCTGGAGTTTCAGCAGACTGCGGTCACTTTGGTCAACCCACAAATCAACTACAACTCCAAGATTAACTTGAAAATGATCTGCTGTATAGGCACCGACCGTTTCTTGTCCCACATAGCTGATAGCCATGGGAACAATCTGGGATCCCTGGGCTAGCGTAACTGGTACGATTAAACTGCTGGCCAGCGGAGCAGCATCAGTTTGACCATAAATCCAGGTTGCGGTCATATAGTCTGAAACTACATAGTTATCTAGAGCAAGGACGTTCGCATCGGGAAGCTCCACAGTCTGCCCTAACTGCTTAATGGTATATTTGGCAGTATCAGCCCACTCCATCTCCAGATCCAGAATACCGCCGGACTTAATCGAAAAAGAATAGCTCACCGGCTGTTTCGGAAAATCTGATCCGGAGAAGAAATACTCACTGTCGATTTCCAGTCCCATCTGCGGATATACAACTGCGGTGGATAATTTAGTCTGATCCCCAGCTTGAGAAATCTCCACAGCAGTAGTACCGATCTCGACACCAGCCTGTCTAATCACATATTCTCGAGAAATAGATTCGGCACTAACCTGAAATACCGCCCCAAGCAGCACTACTGCAGCGACGAGAAAAATTAGGACCCGTTTTGATGCCATATGCACCACTCCCTAGTTAATAGTTTTATTCAACTAACTTGACGCGGTGATAGACCTTCTTACCTTTCCGCACCAAGAGATGCCCTTCGTCGTCAAAATCCTGCTGAGAAACCATGTAATCAATCTGTTTGGTTTGGCGGTCTGCGACATATACGCCGCCCTGCAGAATTAGACGTCTGCCTTCAGAGCGTGTATTGACAAGATTAATCCTGGTCAGGAGGCTGATCAAATCCATGCCCTCGCCGAATTCTGCAAGCGGAATTTCTGTAGTTGGAATCGATTCTGCATCTCTAGTGCCGCCAAATAAGGCACGGGCTGCTTTTTGGGCTTCCTCGGCAGCTTCTAGACCGTGGACATTCTTTGTAATCTCATAAGCTAGTACTTCTTTAGCATGGTTAATGTCAGCGCCTTCCAAAGCGCCTAATCTTCTTACCTCATCCATAGGCAGGAATGTTAAGAGTCTCAGCAGGCGTTCTACATTACTGTCTTCAACATTGCGCCAATACTGGTAAAAATCATAGGGGCTGGTAAGCTCAGGATCAAGCCAAATAGCACCTGCTTCTGTTTTACCCATCTTCTTGCCATCGCTGGTTGTTAACAGCGTAAATGTCATACCGTATGCCTGTTTGCCGGTCATTTTTCTGATCAGCTCTACACCGCCAAGGATATTAGACCACTGGTCATTACCGCCTAACTGCATTACGCAGCCATATTCCTGGTGCAGCTTATAAAAGTCGTAGGACTGC
Source organism: Bacillota bacterium (assembly GCA_012837335.1). Classification (NCBI taxonomy): domain Bacteria; kingdom Bacillati; phylum Bacillota; species Bacillota bacterium. Next base: position 1,949 of record DURM01000071.1, on the reverse strand, counting down.
ATAATCATATAGTTAAACTCGAGGAAAGTAAGACCCCGTTCCATTCTTGACTTATAGGCTTCAGCTGACAGCATGCGGTTAACAGAAAAATGCACACCGATTTCCCGCAGAAATTCAATGTAATTCAACTCCCGCAGCCAGTCAGCATTATTAACCATCAGCGCTTTTTCATCGCTAAAATCAATAAAGCGGGAAAACTGCTTTTTGAATGCCTGCGCATTGGCCTCAATCTCTTCGACGGTCATCATTTTCCGCATATCGGTTTTACCAGTTGGATCTCCTACCATCACAGTGCCGCCGCCAATCAGCGCAATCGGCCGGTGCCCCGCCCTCTGCATATGCGCCATAGCCATAATGGTCAGAAAGTGGCCAACAGTTAGGCTTTTGGCTGTGGGATCAAAACCGATGTAGAATGTTACTTTTTCTTTTCCCAACAGTTCACGGATCTCGTCTTCGTGCGTGGTTTGTTCAATAAACCCCCGCTCCTTGAGCGTATCAAATACATTTTGCAAAACCATCATCTCCCCAGCTTATTATTGCCAAATATATAAAAAACGGCGGTCACCAGAAAGGACCTGCTATCTGTGGCACCGCCTCAATACACATAAAAATGCTCTAAAATTATGATACCATAACCCTGCTGTATAATCAACAATTCACCTTGAGGCAGGACTGCAGCCAAGCTGTAACGAAGTAGTTTTCGTATCGTTAACGCAGCACAGCAAAGAGGTGTTTAATTTTGCAAAATAGACAGTATTATCTCAACCCCTATCAAGTGGATTATCAAACCAGAGTGGTTTCCGCAGCTAAAATTCAGGATAACTATCATGTGGTGCTGGAAAATACCATTTTCTATCCTGAAGGCGGTGGTCAGCCTGCGGATACTGGATTTATCGAAAACATTCCGGTTCTAGATGTTTATGAACAACAAGGAGTGGTTTACCATGTTCTGCCCACAGCACCCCAAAACAACCCAGTAAACTGTCGGATAGACTGGGATCGCCGCTTTTACCATATGCAGCACCATACCGGCCAGCATCTGCTCTCAGCTGCGTTTTTCCGGGAGTTTGGCTGGCAAACCTGGGGCTTCCATTTATCAGACGAATACTCTACTTTGGATATTACTGCTGAAGAGCTGCCATCGGCAATTATTAGAGAGGCAGAGTTAAAAATCAATCGGCTGATTCAAGCCGATAAGGCCATCAACACATATTTTATCACAGATTTGGCAGAAGTTGATCCTAAACTGCTCCGCAAAGAGCCGCAGGTCAATTCAGAAATCCGCATTGTGGAAATTGCTGGATACGATGCAGTTCCGTGCTGCGGTACCCATCTGTCAAGTACCGGTCAAGTGGGATTGCTTAAGATCATGAAAACAGAAAAAATCAGAAATATGACCCGAATCTATTACCGCTGCGGCGAACGAGCCCTCATAGATTATCAGGATAAATTTGATGCCGTATCAAAGCTGGCCTTAATGTTTTCCAGCGCCGAGCAGGATGTTCTGGAGCGGGTAGCCGCTGAATTAGAGGCGAAACGGACTGCAGAACAGGAACTGAAAAAGGTAAAGCAGCAGCTGTTAGCCTACCTTGCAGAGGATCTCACGAAGCAATCCAATGGATCAATAATTGTACATCACCTCGATTCAGGAGAAGAGCCAGAGACAGCCCAGCTGCTGATAAGGGAAGTTCTTGCTTTAGGAAACTATCTTGTCCTAGCAGAAGTAAACAACCGCGTTTTCCTCTCCCACAACCTCACCTCAGATCTCAACTGCGGTGAAATTGTCAAAGAATACGGAATCCCCCTCGGAGGAAAGGGAGGCGGCAAGAAAGACTTTGCTCAGATTTTCTTTGCTGATAGAGCTAAACTACAGGAATTCATCACGGTTGTTAAGTCTATAACCTAAAAAACAACAGGACCCGGTCAAGGTCCTGTTGTTTTTCGCTATT
>DURM01000070.1 GCA_012837335.1 Bacillota bacterium | reverse complement strand
TCAATTTTCTTTTCGCCGGTGTTTTCCGGAGTAATTTTGCCGGTGATATAGATAATGAGTGGGTAAGGCTCGCCGTATTTGGAGTCTCCTTTATGCCTTCTTTCGTTTTTGTAAAGCTCATCGTATAAGTCCCTGCCGTTGTCGATAAACAGGATTTTCTCCTGCGGACATCCGGCTCCACCTGTAGTTCCACCGTTTTCCGCTGCCCAACCCACCAGCCCAAAGAAGGCATCATCTATGGTCGGAGGGGGATCTGATGGTATCTCTGGGTTAGGATCATTTGGATCCGGATCATCTGGCTCTTCTGGATCGGTCGGAGGAGATCCATCCTTCAGATCCCATATCTCTATTTGGTCGATAAACAATCCGGCTGCACCGCTGCTTCCGACAATGCCTCGGAAATTAAGGATGCCTGTGCCGGTGTACTCGGTGTTGAGGTTTATCTCGATAACCTGAAAATCTGCGTTTGTGATAGGGTGCTCGCCATGGGCACGAAACTCGGCACCGCCTGTGGAATACTGACTGCCAACTGCAAGTTTCAAACCGCTAACAGGAGTTCCGCTCCGATCATCATTTTTGATGATTAGTCTCAATACCGGTTTAACAGCCTTATCCAGTCCCGGTATTGAGAGGGCAAAACGCTGGCTGCCCATTTCAATTATCCCGCTGTTTACAGGAATAGTTCCTGAAATAGCGTGAAGGGAACTGGGATTATCAAGGAGCGAAGCTGCATCCTTCAGTCTAGAGCCATCTGGAATGCTGTCAAAAGTTTCCCTGAAAAGGAGAGTTTCTTTTGGCTCAATAATTGTAATGACTACCGCTTTGGATTTTGTCCCTTTAAATGATGCGGTAATAGACACGGATCCACTCTTAATCCCAGTAAGAACAACCTGCCTGCCGCTGGGCGCGCTTAACTCGGCGTCACTTCCTTCCAGCTCCCATAATATTTCAGAATCATCTACGATGAGTTCACTGCCGTTTTCTTTGATCACTGCATTTAAAACAATTGATTCGTTAATAAAAATTTCAGAGCCTGCGGCTTCAATTTCTATTGTGATTTTAGCCTTAGAAGCCGAAAAACAGCCCGTCATAGCTAATGATAAAATTAAGATCAGAACAAATAAGTACTTTAACCGCATAGTTCGACCTTCTTTCTTCAAGTCTGTCTAATGACTATTATTATCTATGCAGTAGGCATACATAATAAAGAGTTGGCTGCTGACAGATTTGTATCAGCAGCCAAGGATATAGACCTCCACTGTTATTAGCTCCAGAGTAGTCTATAGGTACTCAACTTTGAAACTCTTAATCTTGATAATCGCACTACTTTCAACTCTCAGCTGAATAAAAGAGTTTTCGGTTCCAACATTCGGTGTTACCTCTATAACTCCATTCTCGGGAAGGGCTTCTAGAGATACACTGTATGGTCTGGAAGCTGTACTTCCTTTTGAAGCGTGGATAGATTTTCCTGCAGATGTAGTGTTATTGTCAATATAGATCTGGAATTTTTTAGACAGCTCTCCACTAACTGTATCATATTCCACTGTTATTTTATATGATTTGCTGAGGTCAAAAGTTCCTCCGGCGTCGGTATCTGCGTCTGTAGTCTCTGCTCTGTCACTAGGCATACCGATGGTAAATCTTGCCCCATCAAGTACAAGCATGCCGTTCTCGAGTGTGATCTTGCCTCCGGTTAGTTTGTACATCGGTTGATCTGGATCACCAGGCAGTGATTTGTAACTGGCCTTCCAGAAGTCATCTATGCTGGTTAAACCAGTAAAGTCCTCGGATATAATCAACGTTGAATCTTCTTTGATTATTGCTTCGATGAATTCTGCTACAGCAGTATTTATTGCCACAACGGCACTGTCAATTGTATCTTGGTCAGCTTCGGGATCGTTTAATACACCTTTAGCTTCGTCAATGGCTGCTTGCAGTGCTGTATGAGCAGCTTCCGGAGCATGACCAGGCTCGCTGCCTACAGGTGTACCGCTCTTTAACGCTTCTGCCTCTGTAATTGCTGATTCTAGTGCAGTTTTATCAACAATGATGACTTCTTCCAGCTGAATGAGGCGAATTTCGTCGATATAAACAGAAATCTCCCCATCAGCATTTCTTAAAATGAACTGAAAGTAAAGGTTCATATCTGCAAGTTGTTCATTGGTTAAGCCTAAATCATCTCTCAGATTAAATACAAGCTCATTCCATCCGTTTTGGAATGCTGAGCGCTTAAGTGTTTTGCGTTCTGTTCCATCTGGATATTGGAAAATGAAAGCGTAGTCTCTGTTCAGTCCCTCGGTATTTTCAACATAAAACCACAATGTTATATGGTCATATTCGCGCCAATCGGTAATCCAATTTGGATGAGCGACTCGAACTCTGAACGGTGATGGGTTTCCTATTATAGTATGTTTAAGGCTTGTTGTTCCAGACTTGATATAAGCCGGATCGGTGTTGTATTCAATTGCTCCCTTACCATCAGTAGTAAATGCACCGGAATAAGAACTGTCAATGGTGAATGTATGAACCTTAAGTGGATCTTCCGCAGTAACTATTTCCGAGTTAAACTTGGAAATTGCTGCTTCTAGAGCAGTTACAGCTTCGTCGACATCTTCTTGAGCGGCTTCATCGTCATCGACTACTACTGTCGCTGCGTTCACAGCGGCTTCTAACTCAGCATGGGCATGAACCGGAGCCTGTCCCTTGTAAATGCCGCTTGGAGTATTCTCCAAGAGTTCTTCTGCTTCGTTAACAGCGGTAATCAGAGCGTCTTTATTAACAGGGTCTGGCTCTGGAATAATCGCTTCTTTGAATGAGGCAATAGCTGCGCTTAAGAGATTGGCAGCTTCGTCAACCTGTTCTTGAGTAGCTTCTTCATTTTCATTTACGGCGTTGGCATTATCTAAAGCACTCTGCAGTGCTGTATAATCAGCTTCACTGACTTGACCGGGCTCGTCGCCTACTGTGGTTTCGTCCAGTAAAGTTTCAGCCTCATTTATCAACTGTTCAAGCTGTTCGCGATTGACTGGTTCTGGTTCAGGCTCTTCATCGGCTTTTTCGATTGTAATCTCGATTGAATCAGAGACTTTGCCCTGAGAAACAGTGATTTTTACTTTACCTTCAGCATTTTCATTGGCAGTAAACACTGCTTTAGAACCATCAGTTTCTAATTCGCCTAATGTTTCATCATTTAATTTCCATTGGAGTTTAGATAAAGGTATTTCTTTATTATTTTTGCCAAAACCCTTGGCAGAAAGATTTACCGACTCGCCTTGCTTAATTGTATCATTGTCTGCCGAAACAACAATTTTCTCCAGTTTGTTGAAAATACTTAAGCATCCCGAAAACGTCACAGCAAAAACCAGCAGTGATACAAGCAGAATGTTTCGTTTCAATCCTTAAACCCCCCAAAAAGGTATAATTTGGCTTACCAACAGTTCATCATTGTTGGCAAGCCAAGGGCAAGATTGTAATCTGAATCTGTTCATGTTACAGACCGAGATTGGCATCTTACTATTGAATCGAGCTCTTAAACAATGGGGTGTGATCTACTCCTCAATATACTCAACAGTAATTCTCAAGAGAGTAACACTACTGTTTGATTCGGTTCTGAACTGCAGGAATGAAGTTTCTGTTCCGAGTTCTGGTTCAACTTCAATAACTCCTATACTTGTTTCAGAATCAACCCGATCTTTGAGTTCTTCCATGTTCAGCTCAATAATTCTGGAATCAAAACTATGTTGAGTGTTCTTGTATGAAGTTGTGTTATTGTCGAGATAAACGAAAAACCTCTTAGTGCTTAATTCTGGTACATTGCCTTCGCTGTCTTCGAATGTACCCGGATCCGAATATTCGATTCTTATTTTATAGGGCTTGGATAAATCGAGGACACCGTTTGCGGTCTTGTCGCTGGCAGTATTCTCATGATCATTCGGCATACCTGCAGTGAAACGTGCTCCAGATAATACTAATTTACCATTCTCAACGGTAATGCCACTGCCTCCGCCTTTAATGTGGTAAAACGGCATATTTGAGTCTTCGGTTAGTTTCTTGTAGTCAGTGCTAAAGAACGTGTCTTTATCTGCTGCTTCAACTTTTTCATCGAACAGAATATTATCTTCCTCTTCTTCATCATCGCCAGGATCTTCAGTTGCTTCCTTAACAGTTACATCGACCTCATTGACGATGTCGTTATATGAAACAGTGATTACTGCTTCACCAACTTTTTTACCGGTTACAGTAACTTCTTTGCCTGTGTTAGCGGACAACACAGCTACTGGTTCTGCTTCTTCGTCGTTTTCTTCAAGAGGCTCAACAACTTTATCTTCGATAACCCACTTGATGTCTTTGCCATCTATTTTCTTAATTTCTTTTCCTTTTTCATCTTTAACGGTGACAGTTAATTTTTGGGAATTGCCCACTTCAATCTCAACGGCAGCTGGTTTTACTTCCAATTCCTTCGGCTCAGGTTTTAAGAAAGATAAACATCCGCTCAAGCCTACAGCTAAAACTAGAACTAATACAAGCAGAAGATTCTTTTTATACATCTATGCTCCTCCTTAATTAGTTTAATGGATAGAAAACAGTGCTGCCCTCCTTTCATACTTTTCTGTCAAATGTGCTGATATTCATCTAAAATTAACCATTCTACAATATCTGGGGGTATTCCTTCCTAAAAAATAACACAACTTCGGTTTGTTGAAATATATCTGAAGAATGTTAAGGCTGGGGTTTGGATAGTTTAAATGAAAAAGCTACCAGTATTCTAAAACACTGATAGCTTTAACTTTTATCCAGTCTATTCAGTTTTTGCGATCATCTGGCTGGTAGACAGCTGCCAGTACTCGCCTTTTAAAGCGAGAAGTTCTTCATGAGTACCCTGTTCTAAGATCCGGCCTTTGCCGATGACAATAATTTGATCCGCGTTGCGGATGGTCGACAGGCGGTGAGCAATCACAAATGAAGTGCGCCCTTTTAGGAGCTCAGCCAAAGCTCGCTGCACTTTCTGCTCGGTTAGCGTGTCTACATGGGCTGTCGCCTCATCAAGAATTAAGATTCTCGGATCAGAAATCAATGCCCGGGCGAAGGAGATCAGCTGTCGTTGTCCTGTTGAGAAGTTTGCTCCCCGCTCAGTAAGAACCGTATCTAAAGTCACATTGTGCTGAGCAAAAGTCTCTGCCAGTCCAACTGTCTCCAGTGCCTTCCAAATCTCTTCATCGGTGGCTGTGGGCTTACCGAACTGGAGATTTTCCCTCAAAGTCCCTGAGAACAGGAACGGATCTTGAAGCACAAGTCCAATCTGTCTGCGGTAGCTTGCCAGTTCATGCTCGTGAATGTTGATGCCATCTACTAGGATTCTGCCTTCCAGTGGATCATAAAAGCGGCACAGCAGATTAATGATCGAAGTTTTTCCCGCGCCAGTATGTCCTACCAGAGCAATGGTTTCACCGGGTTCAGCTTTTATACTGATATTGTGAAGTACTATCTCATCAGGATCGTAGCCAAAGGTAACCTGATCAAATTCAACACTGCCCCTGATTGGCGGCATGGGAGGCAGGTTTTCGTCAACCTCGACTTCCGATGCCATAATTTCATTGATTCTAACTGCACCGGCGAGCGCTCTTTGGATAATTCGGTACGCTTGGGATAATCCCCGCAGTGGACCAAAAAACTGCCCGGCATAAGAAGTCATGGCAACTAAGGTACCAGGAGTTGTGGTTCCATCCAAAACCCAGCGGCCTCCGAAAAAGAGAATTGCCGCTGAGCTTAAAACCCAGGACAGGTCAACGGTGGGCCAGAAATAGGAGTAGGTTGCAATGGCCTTCATGCCGGCTTGGAGTAGGCTGTGGTTTTCTTTTTGGAACTTCTCATGGAAATATTCTTCAGCGTTAAAGCCTTGAATTACTCTGATGCCGGATATACTTTCCTGCAGATTAGTATTAACCACCGAGGTCTGTTCCCGCACCAAATCCTCCGCTTTGCCGATTCGAGCTGTGAGGTAGGTGAGGGCAAAGGCTAAAATTGGTGCTACTGCCAGAGTCACTAAGGTTAAGCGCCAGTCAAGCCAGAACATTACTGCTAAAAAACCCACCAGCTTTAAAGAATCTATTACCATGCTGACGATAGCGTTGCCCACTAGTTCCTGCAGAGCATCAACGTCACTCGTTAAGCGGGTGATCAGCTTGCCGACGGGAACTTTATCAAAGAACTTTACCGGCAAAAGCTGCATTTTGGCAAACAGATCATTGCGTACAGCCTTGATCGAACTTTGCCCGACATAGGCCATCAGCCGTGCCCGCAGAATATTGGCTCCGCTCATAGCCATCGTCAGCGCCACTGCAAGTGAAACCAGGGTAAATAATCCTTTTAGGTTTCCGTCTATGATATGGTTATCAATTGCCGAGCGGATAAACATAGGCATGAAGATGCTGATTAAGCTGGCGGCAATCATCAATCCGATCGCTGCCCACAGTTTTCCCAACTGAGGCTTAATGTAGGGAACTAACAGCATGAGATCGCGGATTGTCCCCTGCCGCCGCTCAGGTTCCTTATTTGTCACTGCTGTTCACCTCTGATTCCACAAGTAAGCTCATATTTTCACTCTGGATGCGGTAGAGTTCTGTGTAAACGCCGTTTTTGGCAAGCAGCTCCTGATGTGTACCCTGCTCTACAATTCTACCTCCATCTAAGACTACAACATGGTCGGCTGATTGGGCAGTGGTTACCCTTTGAGCAATCACGATTACGGTTCTGCCCTGATAAAGATCGTTTAAAGCCTGCTGCAGAGAGGCTTCTGTTTTCATGTCCAAACTTGCCGATGAATCATCAAAGATGAGAATTGGTGGTCCTTGGAGAATGGCTCTGGCAATAGCGATTCTCTGCCGTTCGCCTCCAGACAGCCCGATGCCCCGTTCTCCAACGATAGTGTCCAGTCCATCGGGAAGGTTATCGATAAAGCTTTGAGCCTGGGCTGCTTCAATAGCCTGGCGGAGCTGCTCCTCATCTGCCTGTTCACCCATGGTAATGTTATCCCTGAGCGTGGTTGAAAAGAGATAGTTGTCCTGAAACACAAACCCGATTTGACTGCGGAGATTGGATAAATCCCAGCGGCGAATGTCGATTCCATCGATGGTAATATTACCTTCGGTGGGATCATAAAACCGAGCCAGCAGATTGGCAATGGTTGTTTTGCCGCTTCCCGTCATGCCCAGCAGGCAGACTGTGGATCCCTTCGGGATGGTTAGGGAAAAATCCGCAACCGCTTCTTCGCCATTAGGGT
>DURM01000069.1 GCA_012837335.1 Bacillota bacterium | reverse complement strand
GGCTGACGCATCCAGGTCAGTCTCGCCAAATCATCGATTTCCACAGCATCTCCCCAGAAATCGGACAGCACATCACCTTTCAGCTGATTAAGGAGATTAGCGGTAATCCCCCGTCCTGATTCAGCCGCATCATAAACACGGCGCTGATACTCTCCTTCCAGCAGGTGAGTTACAAAGTTGTGATAGTAAGTGCCTAAATACTGCATAATTACCCACCGCTTCATGTTCACATTATCAGACTGGGATAAAATGTGATTTCCCAGCAGCAGTTCATTCATGGTTGAAGGAGCTTCAACAAGATAAGTAGATGGGCGCAGATTCAAAAGATTATTGTACTTCTCTGCCAAAGCAAAATGGCCGGCATGTCCAAGTTCATGAACTAAAGTAAACGCAGAGCGCATGTTATCGGTCCAGGTCATTAAAATAAATGGATGCACTCCAAATACTGTTGCACAGAATGCACCGGTAGATTTACCCACATTATCGGCCAAGTCAATCCAGCGGTTATGCAGGGCTTGATCAATGATCTCCAGATATTCATCTCCCAAAATCCTCAGCGCATCAAGAATCAAACCGCGAGCTTCTTCAAAGGAGATTTTTGGATCATTATCCGGATCAATCTGTGCCTTCAAGTCGCAAAACATCATCTGCTCTAAACCAAGCTGCTCTTTCTTAAGCTGAGCATAGCGGCGCATATGCGGGGCTAGTTCTTTTTGAATAATATCCAGCTGGTTGTAATACATTTCTCTGGTTACCTGCTGGGGCTGTAAGAGCATATCAGTAACTGACTCGTAGTTTCTGATTTTAGACAGGAGAACCTGCTTCTTTACCTCAGTTCCGTATGTGCCGGCAAATGTGTTCTGATACCGTTTTAAAGTTTTTTCAAATGATTTAGCCGCCTCCCGCCGCAGATATGTATCGGGCAGCTGTTCATAGAGATCTTCATATAGTGCAAAGGACATCGCTAGTTCGTTACCGTCCTGATCCTTGATCGGTTCAAACTCCATATCTGCTGCCTTGGATCTTTGGTAGATCATATAAGGCGCTGAATGCACTTCATTGAGAGCTGCTAACACCGCTTCTGTTTCTGGTGAAAGGCGGTGCGGTTTAGTTTCAAGAATATCACTGATATACTTGATGTAGCTCTTTAACGCCGGGTCTTCAAGGTATGTTTTAACCAGGTCATCTGGTAATTCCAACAGCTCGGATTCGAGAAATGTCAGTTCAGAAGCAACTTTTGCCTGAAGCGATGATACGCGGGCGGCTTTTTCCTGATTATCCGGGCTTGTGCCATCAGCTGATAATTGCAGGCTTGCATAATTTCCTACCTTAAGTAAACGCTTGTAAAAGGCTTCCACCGCCTGCAGGCAGGCCGCCAGCATCTCCGCACCTTCTCCAAGCTTACCTTTAAACTGGGTTATCTCTGTAATATCCTGCTCAAGAGCCTTGAGTTCCTGTTCCCATGCCTCGTCATTAGGGAAAATATCCGCTATGTTCCAGGTTATTTCTTCAGGAACTTCATGGCGCATCAGCCGTTTAGACTTTTTCTCAGCCATAAACTCATCTCCTCATTGACTAATCTCGTTCTATTATAGTACAAAAACGACGATTACAGCAAGGAAATTGCAATTACTGTCAGGAACGCGTCTTATAGTTGAATTTTCTAAAAGTGCACCCATATTAACAAGCTATTGACTTGATGAATAATTAAAGATATGATTATTCCATAATATTTCACTGTCGGGAGGGGCGCAGTTGGCTTTAATTGTTAACGAAATCACAAAAGACTTTCGCGATGTGCGCGCAGTTGATCATCTCACTATTGAAATCAAAGAAGGTAGAATGTTTGGTTTTCTCGGCCCTAACGGCGCAGGAAAAACCACTACTATCCGCATGATCTTGGATATAATCCAGCCTGATACAGGCTCAGTTACCTGGAAAGGCAAACCTTTTAGCAGGCATCCTCAGGGAACCTTCGGCTATCTGCCAGAAGAACGGGGTCTATATCCAAAGATGCGAGTTGAAGAGCATTTGATCTTTCTGGCAAGACTAAACGGCTTAAGCAAGCACGATGCGGTTCAAAAAACGAAAGTTATGATCGACCGCTTCCGCCTTGGTGAGTACCGTCATAAGCGAGTTGAAGAGCTGTCGAAAGGAAATCAGCAAAAGGTACAGACAATCAGCACATTAATTCATGAACCGGAAATCGTTTTCCTAGATGAGCCCTTCAGCGGATTAGACCCGGTAAATACCGATCTTTTGAAAGAGCTGCTGTTGGAAGGAAACAAAAAGGGACAGACCATTGTCTTTTCCAGTCACAGAATGGAGCAGGTGGAAGAGATGTGTGAGGATATCTGCATTCTCAATCGCGGCAAACTTGTCCTTAACGGCAATTTGCGCGAAATCAAGCGGGCGATCGGCCGACAGTATCTGCGCTTATCTGTGGAGGGTGACCAGAACTTCTGGCGCAGGTTCCCAGAGCTAGAACTGGTTAACCAAACTCCTGAATACCTTGTTTTCAAATTAACCGACAAAATTGATACCAATGCCGTGTTAGCAGCGGCTTCACAGGCAGGGACGGTCATCCACTTTGAATTAGCAGAACCTACCCTCAACCAAATCTTCGTCAGCAAAGTAGGTGAAGCGTCATGAGGAATATCGGGATTTTGATCAGCCGCGACTTCTCAACGAGGGTTAAAGGAAGTTCATACATCATTACTACCATCTTGGGAGTACTGATTATTATTGCTTTGGCTTTTGTACCGGTGGCAATGGATTGGTTAGAAACAAAATTCGAGCAAACAGATGTCCACCTGCTGCTGTTAGATAAAACCAGCTCTGTTGGCTCCAAAATTGAACTTGTTCTTTCGCAGCAGTATGCGGATGCTGACTACATCAGCGTAACCACTGCCCCATCCTTATCGGAGTCAGAAGCGCTGACGCAGATGGCCGCGGAAAACAAAACCGGTGTCCTGATTATTGATTGGAATGAATTCGGCAGCCCTGTTTATACCCTGCATACAAGCAATGCTGAAAACATCAATCAAAACAGCATTGTCCAGCGGATTGTCAATCAGGCAAATCTGCAGTTTAACGCGGAGCAGCTTGGGCTTACTTTTGAACAAGTCGCTTCCTTAACCCAAACTCCGTATTTCCATGTTAAAACAGTCAGCTTAGACCCAGAAGGCAGCATTGACGAAGGAACCGAGCTGGAATCTGAAGCTTATGCACAAAACTTGGTACTTGCCTATCTGCTGCTGTTTATTATTTATATGGCACTAGTGCTGTATGGAAACATGGTGGCCACTGGGGTTGCTGAAGAAAAGAGCTCTCGCATTATGGAAGTTATGGTTTCGACAGTCAAACCTCTTCACCTTATGATCAGTAAGATTCTAGGGATTGGCGCCCTAGGTCTGCTTCAATTCGTAATTTGGATAGCTACTGGGATTGTGGTAGTTACCATGAAAAACCTGGGCTTTTCTCTTGGCTCCATCCCCCTCGGGAGTTTAATCTGGTTTGCGCTTTTCTTTGTACTCGGCTATCTATTTTACGCCGCGATTTTTGCAGCAGCTGGAGCTCTTGTCAGCCGCGTTGAAGAAGTGCAGCAGATCAGCACGCTTTTAATGATGGGCTTGGTCGTTGGCTTTATCATTGCATATGCATCGTTCTTGAATCCAAACGGTTCCCTGGCCATTGTCGCATCAATAATCCCATTTTTCTCGCCCATGGTGATGTTTGCCAGAGTGACCTTAACTAATCCTTCGGCAGTTCAGGTGATTATCTCTCTCGCACTGCTGATACTCGGCACTGCATTCAACACCTGGATTGCAGCCAAGATTTACCGCGTTGGAATCTTGCTGTACGGCAAGCGCCCACGTATCAAAGAAATTATCCGCTATATTGCAAGTTAAACTCTGATTCGACAGCTCAACCATTTCGGTTGGGCCGTCTTTTTAACATATATTAATTTAGATGTATTTTTGTTGAGTTTTTCTGCTGCACAAAAAGGAATCTGGTGGTTTGATGCGAATTATATCTACAAACGGAAACGTTTGTATCTTACTTGTTTTCTTTTCGTAAACGTTTACGGCAGTCTTGTCATTTTTGAGAAAGGAGGTATAGCTGAAAAAATAACTCTATGCTTGCTGTAAACATCAAGGGATCAAGGTAAATTAAAAGGAGGTCGACATCTGTGAAAACTTCACGTATTGGTGTACTGCTGTTGGTCTTAGGTATGGTATTTACAACAGGCTGTCTGGGAATTTTCAGCAAAGATTATACAATCTCTGGTGTTGTCGTTGACACCGAAGATAACACTTTAGAGGGCATTGAAATTGTAATTTCCGGTGGCACTTCCACAACTGTTAAAACAGATGCTGAAGGCAAGTGGACCGCTGAAGTTAAAGGAAAGGTTACTGTAACTCCTAAACATGAAGATTATGCTTTTGAACCAGAGGAACTTGAGGTAGAAAAAGCCGCATCCGATTTAAATTTCGTTGGTACACGCTTGTCAGAATATGCAGTTTCAGGTGTCATCCTTGATGATGAAGGTCAGCCCTTGCCTGGCGCCGTTGTTAAAATCACTGGGCAAGTGGAGCGGGAAGTGACAGCAGACGAAGAAGGAAAATGGGCAGTTGCAGATGTTAAAGGTAAAACCAACATTACAGCTGAAGCCGAATTTTATAAGTTTGGCACCGAAACAGTAACCGGTCCAAGAGACGATGTCCAATTAAAAGGTGACTATATTCTGGTTGCTCGCTATGAATTTGCTGAAGTTGACGAAGATAAAATCGCCGACTCATCTAAAAACCAAAATGATGCTGAGCTGATCGGCAGCTTCACAAGCATAGAAGGACCAGTCGATGGTGCCATTAAACTGAGTGGTACCGATAACTATGTACAGATGCCAGAAGGCATTATCGCTGATTTAGAAGAGCTCACAGTTTCAACATGGGTGCGTTTAGATGAAAAAAGATACTGGTCCAGAGTCTTCAGCTTTGGAAATAACTTAGACGATCCAGATGATGGGGTTTTATTCCTTGCTGCACTTGGATCAAACTTTGAGACAGACGAGCATCAGGGCTGGCTGAAACTTGACTGGGCTGTATACGGCATTGAGGACTCCGACATTTTCGTCTTAGGTCCTATTTTAGAGGTAGGCAGATGGTACCATGTGGCTGTCACTCTCACTAAAGATACAGCAAGCCTGTATGTTGATGGAGAGCTCTATGATTCAACAGATAATATTGCTCTACCAAAGGATCTCGGTGTGACCGAGCAAAACTATATCGGCAAATCTAACAATAGATGGCCGGATCCGCTCCTAAATGGTGCTATTGCTGATTTCCGGATCTACAGCGCTGCCCTCTCCGCAGAACAAATTGCAGCCTTAGCTGCTAAGTAGTGTCGGGTTATGAAGTCGAGCAAGTTCCTATTACTGGTAGCATTGGTTGTCTTTGCACTGGCACTGCAGGGCTGCGCTGAGAATAGTCCTGAAATGGAACTAGTAGCCGGAGAAATCTTTCGCGATGAATTCGACTCAGAAACGTTGGCTGAACACTGGACTGTCGGTCCCAATCCGGAACATAGAAGAGACGATAAGTGGTCACTGACCAGCTATCCGGGTTATTTAACAATTACAACTCAAGACTCTGATATCCATGAAACAAGCAACCGCCCAATCAACTTTTTCATGTATAAAGTGCCGTACGAGCATTTTGAAGCTGTAACCCGCATCATCTTCCAACCGGAGCAGGATTTTGAGCAGGCCGGATTGTTTATCTACAAGGATATGGACAACTACGCGCGCTTAGCCCGGGTTCATGCTTTTGGCAATCAGTCAGTTGAGCCGGCATTGGAAACCGATGGTTCCTACCGTGAGTGGATCCAGACCATCGGAAATACTGCTGAGATCTATCTAAAAATGTCGATGATTAGGGGCCAGCTTGGCTACCACTACAGCTTTGATGGCGTCGAGTGGGTTGAGATCGACAGCCGTCCCTATGTGCGCTGGGATGATGTGTACCTCGTTCTCTATGCGATCAGTCCTATAAGTGCCCGCCAAATCGATGCCCTGTTTGACTATGTAGAAGTAACAGAGCTAAAATTTGAACCTGTTCAGCAGTAAAGCTGGGATTAAGAAAGACCGCTGTTTTTGACGAACAGCGGTCTTTTTTTATAGATGTTAGTTATTAATACTCGGTATCTGGATATCCACCGCTACATTCTGGGAATAATCAACTTCGGGAAACTCAAAGCCAAACAGCTTAAAAAAGTCAGCGCGGAATCCTTTTATATCCGACAGCTTGCCAATATTTTCGCTGTTTATCTTCTCCCAGAGCTCCTGCACCTGCTGCTGCACATCAGCGCGCATCTCCCAATCATCGAGGCGAATTCTGCCCTCCCTATCTGTGTCCGCGCTCACGCCGGAAAGCTTTGAGGTGAAGAGGCGGTAAATCTGCTCAACACAGCCTTCGTGAATATTTTTGTCCTTCATCACCTTAAATAACAGCGATGCGTAAAGAGGCACAACCGGTATCGCTGCGCTTGCTTGGGTGACCACCGCTTTATTTACAGAAACATAAGCTCGGCCGTTAATCTCCGCAAGCTGTTGGTTCAGCTGGTCAACGGATGCTTCTAGATGCTCTTTCGCCATTCCGATTGTACCGCTGCGGTAAACAGCATGAGTTATTTCCGGCCCAATATAGGAATAGGCAAGCGTCACACAGTTTTCTGCTAAAACACCGTTTTGCAGAAGCGCCTTGATCCACAGCTGCCAATCTTCCCCACCCATCACCTTTATTGTTGATGCAATCTCCTCTTCATCAGCCGGTTCAATAGTCACAGTCGATATTTCACCGCTGTGAAAATCTACGGTTTTGCTGGTAAACGGTTCTCCGATCGGCTTTAAAACGGAAGTATAGGTTTCTTTTGTAACAGGGTCAGTTCGTCTCGGCGCAGCTAAGCTGTAAATAACCAAATCTACTTGGCCTAGGTCTGCTTTAATCAGATCAATTGTCTGCTGCTTCACTTCATCAGAAAAAGCGTCACCATTGATGCTTTTTGCGTATAAACCGGCACTGGCTGCTTCTCTTTCGAAGGCGGCAGTATTGTACCATCCCGGCGAAGCGGTTCTGCTGCCCGCAGCTGGGCGCTCATAAAACACACCGATGGTATTAGCTCCTGCCCCAAAAGCTGTGGCGATTCGTGATGCCAGGCCATACCCGGTAGATGCGCCGATAATCAGCACATTTTTCGGTCCGTCAAATTTTCCCTGCTCCTTCACATACTCAATCTGCTGTTTAACATGAATACTGCAGCCCTGAGGATGGGCTGTAGTGCAGATGAATCCGCGAAACTTTGGTTGAACGATCATCAAACCACCTCTGTTTTAAATTATGAAAAGCGCTCCAGACAGCATTTCTTGAATTTTTTACCGCTTCTGCAGGGACAGGAATCATTTCTGCCCGGATTTGCCCAAACTTGATCATATTTCTGCTGCATCTGTTTTTGAACTACAGCAATTGGTGTTCTCATCTGGATCAACTCAACCATTAACTTCATAAAAGGGTCAATGTAGCCGAAAAACTGCCGGTAGCCCTCACACAAGTAATTCAGTCCATCAATGCGGTTTTTCGGACACCCGCCCCGGCAGGCAAATAAAACCGGACAGGTTTGGCATTTTTTTGCCGTTTTTTCCCGTTTATTATCCCCAAATGTTTTAATAAAACTGCTTTGAGCAAGACTGCCCAATTCTTGGTTATGAATATTCCCTAGATAATAATCTCCATCGACAAAATGGTCGCAGGCATAAACATCGCCATTATGCTCCATCGCCAAAGCTTGTCCACAAACTTCGCTGAAAACGCACAATCTGCCGCCAAATCCACTCCAGATTGCAAAGCATTCTTCAAACAGCTGGATGGAAATCCTGCCCAGATCATTTAACAGCCACTCATCAAAAATCGCGGTTAAGAACCGGCCGTACTCACTGCCGGTAACGCTGCGTGAGCTGGTTTGGCCATCGTCCAGCCATTCGATAATCGGAATAAATTGGATAAACTGCACACCCAGGTCCTTAAAAAACTGGTACACAGCTTTTGGTTCCCGAACATTAGCCGCATTAACTGCGCACAGCACGTTGTAATCAACTTGGTGCTTCTGCAGCAGCTTAACACCGGCTGTAACTGAGTGGTGCGTAGATTCTCCCCGTTTATCGCGGCGGTATTGGTCATGAAACTGGGCCGGTCCATCGATGCTGATTCCAACTAAGAAGCGATGCTCTTTAAAGAATTCACACCAAGCTGAATCCAGCAAAGTGCCGTTGGTTTGAATGGCGTTTTCTGCCTGCCAGCCCGAAGGCAGATATTTTTCCTGCAGCTTAATAACTTTCTTAAAAAAATCGATGCCCAGCAGGGTGGGTTCACCACCCTGCCAGGCAAAATGGACTGTCGGACCAGGCTGCGAAGCAATATACTGCTGGACAAACAGCTCCAGAGTTTCATCCGTCATTCGAAAGTGATTCTGATCCGGATATAACTCCTCTTTCTCCAAGTAAAAGCAGTATTCGCATTTCAAATTGCAGATTGGCCCGATCGGTTTAACTACAACACTGTACACTTTTTATAACTCCTCCGGCCCGATATCGGCACCTAAAGGCCTCAATCCGTCCTTTTCATAGAATACTGGCCCTTTAGCCCAGGAAATGGCCAGATGCATCAGAAGTTCTGTTTTCATCTGCTCGCGAATTTCCGCGTATTGAGGATCATCGTAGAGATTGTTCCATTCATGCGGATCCGACTCGAGGCAGTACAATTCACCCTGTGCCTGGTCCACCTTGCTCACAGCTTCAGTTAAAGGTCCTGGCAGGTAGAGAATCAGCTTCCAATCTTTTTTCCGCCACATATATGACGGGGTGCCGTACTGCCGATCCGGCGCACCTCCGTAGAACTCACAGAAGCCGCCTAGTTTTTTGGCATCACCTAATAAATCTAAACCAGGCAGGCGCGGATCCTGGCGGGCATTAATCGCATTAGTGATGGTGGGAATCAAATCCACTAATTCAGCCGGACGGTGATCAACCGTACCCCGCTTAGCTTCAGGAACAACACTGCCGGATACAATTAAAGGAACGCGCACACTGCTGTCATACAAGCAGTATTTGCTGAAAGTATGCTGGCGCTCACCCATCATGTCACCGTGATCGGAGCAGAAAACAATAATGCTGTTTTCCAGTCTTCCCAATTTCTCCAGCTTGTCCAGAACTTGGCCAATATAGTCATCAAGCCAGCTGCAGTTTGCCCAATAGCGAAGCGTTGTGCGGCGCCGCTCTTCACTGCTCAGGTTTTCCCAAACCTCACGCCACCTCTGATAGCGAAGCTGCATCTGAGGATTCTGCTCTCGGGTTGCTTTAAGATGTGTGTCCGGCTCTTCTAACCACGGTGGTACCGGCACATCAGGAATGTCATTGATATCATATAAGTCTTCGAACTCTTTGATTACATTAAACCCGGCATGGGGCTTAATAAACGATAAGTACAGGAACAGGGGACGATCCGGATCTACCCCTTCATCCAAGAATTTGAGGCACTGCTCGGCAATAAAGCCGTCGCGGTGATCTGATGGCGAGATTTGGCTAGTCAACCCAATATATCCATTGGGATTCTCTTCGCCGCCCCCAAAATCCTTAGTCTCTTCAAAATATCGTTGTAATCCTTCCGGATTGACATCACTCATCATCACTGCTCCCTGCTCATATTGAGCACTGTCCCTGTGCTGGCCCTCTGCCCGCACTTCAAATCCGCGGGTTGGCGGCTCAGGGTTTAGGAAACCGTGATTCCAGTGGGTTTTGCCAAATCCTGCAGTCTGATAACCGTTCTGCCGCATCAGTTCCGGCAGCGGGTTTGACGGCAGGCGGTCCTCAAAAAACAGTCCTCCTCCATTGCCGCGAACACCCAGCTGTGATGGGTAATATCCAAACATCATGGAATAGCGGCTGGGTACACACATCGGCGCTTGACATACTGCTTGCTCATAGCGAATCCCTGTCTTTGCCAAGCGATCGATATTCGGGGTCTTTACAAGGGGATTGACAACACCCAGGGCATCCCAACGATGCTGATCCGTCATTAAAAAGATCACATTTGGTTTGCTGTTAGGCTTACTCATCTTTACATGACTCCTTCATTGTTTGCTGCTATTATCATACCACAATTTGTTAAAGATCTAAATATGGATACCATTCCTCTGAACGGCTGAGAAGTTGAATCAACTGCCAAATCTGCTGTCTGTGTTCTTCCTCTTCTTCCGCTAACTGTTTAAAAATTGATGTGACTGCTTTATCCAGGCTGGATTCAGCCAATCCCCGATAGAATAGGACACTTAACTCTTCAAACCGGAGCGCCAGCTGGTATATTTCCATAATGTTCAGCTGCCCATAGTTAACCACAAAAATCTGCTCCCGAAAAACATTCTGCAGACCTGCCAGCTGTTCGCTCTTTAAAAAGCGATGTTTGTCTGTACTTTGAACTGTCTTCAGCTTCTGGTAATGCTTTTCTTCATCAGCGGCCAAGGAAAATAATACTTTTTTGTGGTCACTGGCTTTAACATGCAGCGCCAGTCTATGATAAAAATTCTTCCCATCCAGTTCCATCTGCAGCGCAAATCTCAGGATATTACCCACAGCTGACCTCCCCCAAAGATAGCCGCTGCCGCTGCCGGATCGATCCGGTACGGCGATCCTTCGCCTGCATAAAAGCTATGCTTTTCAATCAAATGAATATTGAGCTCAGAAAAGGAAAGAGTTCGGTCCAGGCGCAGGCACGCAGTCAGCCACTTTGCTATATCTGCATGAGTTAATCCCAGCTCAGCTGTGGTGCTCTGGTCGGCTGCCAGAATATCTGCTAAGCTCCGCTGATCCGTGCCTAAAAAATGATAAGCCGCGAGTATACCTGTACGCATGTTGTTTTCAATGTGGCTGTTCCTGTCAACTTTGCCCACTGCCGATTCCTCCCCACTAAAATTTACAGATCATGCTGGGACTGCTGCGTAGATAGGCGTGTTTACTTTAGGAATTTAGTTGATCTATATGATCGAACAAGCAATTTCATAACTAAAAAAGCTGCTGACTGATCAGTCAACAGCTTTCAATCGCTATGTGTTTAAAGCTACTGCTTAAGAAAACGGTCAAACCACTCAGTAATCTCTTGCAAACGGCGGATTCTCTGTTTGGGCTTGCCGCTTCGGCTCAGTTCATGGCTGGCACCTTTGAACATGCACAAGCGGGACTCGACCCCATGGAATTTAAGGGCATTAAACATCTGCAGGCCTTCCACCAGCCAGCAGCGGTAATCCTGATCTGAGTGGATAAACAGTGTGGGGGTTGTAACCCGATCAGCGTACTTCAAAGGAGACGATTCCCATAACTTCATCGGATCTTCCCAGGGCGTTGTGCCTATTTGGTCGGGAACAAAATAGTAGCCGATATCGGTGGTCCAGCCCATCGATACCCAATTGGAAATGCTCCGCTGCGACGCAGCCGCTTTAAATCGGTCGGTGTGTCCAATAATCCAGTTAGTCATAAATCCTCCGTAAGAGCCTCCGGTAACTCCCAGGCGCTCTGGATCTATGCTTGGATATTGAGCTAAAACTGTATCTGTAAACTTCATAAGGTCATCATAATCGATTGTACCGTACTTGCCGCGAATATCGGCAAACGCATTGCCCCTGCCATCGCTGCCTCTGGGATTGCAGAACATGACAAAATATCCCTGGTTCGCCCAATACTGCATTTCATGGTAGTAAACTTCCCCATAAACAGTCTTCGGTCCACCGTGGATATCTAAAATTGCAGGATACTTCTGATTAGGATCCCAATTAACCGGTTTCAGAACCCAGCCATCGATTTGGATGCCCTCGGCAGTCTGAAACGATACCGGTTCTGGATCTACGATCATCTTGCTGTCGGTAAACCAATCATTAAAGTGAGTTATCTGGGTTTCCTGCTCCTTTTCCAGCTTATATATTTCCTGGAGGCGGTTAGCACTCAAGCGAGTCAGTAGTATGCTTTGGTTGTGAACTGCAAACCCATCAACAGATCCCGCCGCAGCAGTCAGTTTCGTAATCTCACCATCCGCATTGATTTTGTTTAAGTAAGAACTTGCACCCTCGGTGCTGACAAAGTAAAGATGCTCATTAAACACTTGTAACGAGCGCGAATGTCCGTAGCGGCAGTCTGAGCCAACGGAGCTGCCGATAGAAAGATCTAGGTCCGGTGTAAGCAGTTTTTGCGCTCCATCACTAGTGCTCACGGTATAAAAACGCGGATTTTGATTAAGCCCATACTCACTGCCGTCATTGCCGACGCAAATCAGCAATTCGTCAGTGAGAAAATCAGCAAAATAATAGCGAAAGTTCTCCGGTGCTGATAAAAGTCTTAGTTCCTTGGTTGCGAGATCCAGAAGATAGAGTTCGTTTGTTAACTCACGCTTGCCGCTGATGGTCTGAGCGATCACAGCTGCTTGATTCTTTGCTTTGCTGAGGACAGCTAAGCTCACACTCATCTTCTCATCGGTTAGAGGCTCCCAAGAATTGCTGGTTATGTTGTAGAGATAAATACGGTTGCGGATCCCGCTGATGAATCCTCGGTTATCCTGCCAATATGGAATCTCTTCCAACACTTCAAAATCCCGCTCTTCACTCCGCTCCTTCAGAATTTTAGCCTTCTCAGCATCATCTGCGTTGGCTAGAGGCGGGCGATCCGGATGGTACAAGCCAACAAGTAGGAAATTTTCCTCATCAATCTGCTCAACCTGCGCTACTGTAAAGGGCACTTCAAAATACTTGACCGCTTCACCGCCGTGAATATTGATCCGGTAAAAAATGGTAAATTCTTCACCTTTGTTCTGTCTCTCCTTATCCTTGGCATCCCTTGTTCCGGCAAAAATGATGTGTTCATTGTCATTAAGCCAGGTAAAACTGCGCTCGTTATTTAGAGCCGTAAGCTGAAAGTACCTGTCTTCTTCAGCTCGATACAGCCATAAGTTTGAATCATAGCCGTTTTGATCAAGATTAGCTTTATGTACCGCAAAGCACGCATACTTTCCATCGCCACTGAACTCAAGACCGGAAAGGAAATGGAATTTGGTAAAATCATCTAATTGAATTCGTTCCAAGCAGAGCACCTCAATTCCTTTTACAGTATTTGGTTTATTATAGCATAAACGAATTCCCCGGTGCGATGGGTTTGGCAAAAATGTTGTTTCTCAAATGTTAAAACGGTAAATAAGTAGACGCGCCCTGTTGATTTTTTCGCAATCTTGGGCTAGAATGATAGTATGAATTAAATCAATAATACATAGGGGGTATTATGATGAAGAGAAGTCTTGTATTGTCCTTAATCTTCGTGCTCGCATTAGGGACTGCTGTATTCGCACAGCCGCAATATACAGCAGTTTACGGCACACCTGTAATTGACGGTATCATGGATGACGTATGGTTGAGCGCACCGGTTGTTGAGCTGACCATGGATAACTATGAATCCATCGGCGGTTCCTACGTAGCTAGAGGCCCAGGCGGATTTGCTGCAGGTGCTCAATTCCGCGTTATGTGGGACGAAGAAAACCTCTACTTATTTGCTGACGTAGCTGACAGAGATGGCCGCTTTGATGCTAACCCAGGTGCTAACTTCATTAGAAACGACCTGATTCAAGTGTGCATTAAGCCAGACCCATCTGTAGCAAAAGGTGAAGGCAGATTCATTTTCGACATTATTGCTGACTCCAACGTTGGCACTCCGCTGGTATATGAAAACTGGATGATGCCAGGTAACGTTGACTTGCCAGTTGGCGGTTTGACCTTCTTCGGCGGCTACACAATCGAAGTAGCATTCCCATGGTCAATCCTCAATCCGCCGGCAGTTGAGGAAGGCGTAAGCTTCCCATTCGCTCCATTCCTGCTTGACGCTGACAAATACGGCGAAAGAAAAGGCTTCTTATTCGCATGGCCAGGCGGCGATGGCGGCATCGGCGATGAAGATCAATGGAATACCGTTACTTTAGTAAAATAATCATACCGTCAAAAAAAACCTCTGCTTTAGAGCAGAGGTTTTTTATTTTCTTAGTACGCTTTGACTTCAGTCCAAATGCGGTCATATTCCCGCAGCATATCTCCCACATGGACAAATACTTCTGTGTTGGCAATATCCTCAT
>DURM01000068.1 GCA_012837335.1 Bacillota bacterium | reverse complement strand
GCTGATGAGTATTACTGGACAGTCCAAGCAGTCAGCACTACTTTAATTCCGAAGAACGCTGCAGATCCAGAAGGACTGGCCACTTTAAGAGCATTCCTCTGGCGTGAAGAAGATGTACTGCAATCTGATGTTTTAGCAGCTCATACCAACAGCAAGGAATCTGCTCAGGTTTTCTTAACTGCCAACCAGGAATGGCAAGGTCAAGCATCGCGCTTGTTCCAAAACCTCTTGGGTGAGTTCTCCGACTTAGCTCCCCAGATTTATGACGGGACACGGAGTACCACTGCTACCATGGCAGAGTTAAAACCGTTTGTTCAAAGCCGTCTCGACGATTTGTTTAATCAATAATATCTGTAATTACACCCCCTGTGGATATAATATCTGCAGGGGGTTTTTAGCGCAGAAAACGTAATTTTAATGTGAAAAAAATAGCATCTAACAAGGAATTAATGGGTGTAAAAATGAACTATAGTATGGATGTTCTAACGCAACAAAAGAAGGGGGCCAATGAATGAATATCCTTATTAGAGACACTTACGAGGAAATGAGCAAGGTCGGTGCGGAGATTATCGCTAGTTTTATCAGAGAAAAACCGAACTGTGTGATTGGCTTGGCTACGGGAAGTACTCCAATCGGAACGTATAAAGAGCTGATTAGAATGCACAAAGAAGAAGGACTGGATTTCTCCCAAGTGCGGACTTTTAACTTGGATGAGTATCTAGGAGTCGGCATGGATCTGAACAAACCCTACGACCAAGACCAGAGCTACGCCCGCTTTATGTATGAGGAGTTTTTCAAGCATATTAATATCCCGAAAGAAAATGCTTTGGTGCCAGATGGCTTGACTAAAGATCCTGAAGCTTACTGCCAGTGGTACGAAGAGCAGATTAAAGCAGCCGGTGGAATCGATATTCAGCTTCTCGGCTTAGGCAGAGATGGCCACTGGGGTTTCAACGAGCCTGGTTCATCTCTGGCATCGAGAACAAGAGTAGTTCCGCTGACTCAGGAAACATTGGATGATAACTATGAGGCCTTCTATAAAAAAGCAGGTATCTCCAGAGATGATATGCCTAAGTTTGCAATTACGATGGGTATCGGTACTATCCTGGAAGCACGCAATGCGGTAATGCTGGTAAACGGAGCCCACAAGGCAGAAATTGTAGCCCAGGCAATTGAAGGACCAGTAACCGGCCAAGTTACTGCTTCCGCAATGCATTTGTATCCCGGCAATTTAACAATAGTCTTGGATAAGCCAGCAGCTTCAAAATTACAGCGCATTGACCACTACATCCATGTGGAAAAGGCAATGAAGGAGTACGGCCTGGAATTCAAGGGTGCTGGTGAGTAATATAGCCATTAAGAAAATAAACAAAACCGGTAGAACTTGCGCTCAGCAGGTTTTGCCGGTTTTTTGTTTTAATTTATCGTATAGCCTTCCATTTGTCTTACAAAAACGGTAATCAGAGGATACAGGGTACAGATTGATTGGATAAAGATGGAATAAAACTTCTTGATTCGATATATCCTAATTCTTGACGCTCCTAGTTAGAATTTATGTACTAAATGGCAGAAAATTGATCCCAAAAAATAGGCTAACTAAGGGGGCTGTCCATCGGTTGTATTGTTTTTTACAAACTAAGAGTCATTTAAAACAATTTAGGGAGGCAATTGTGTGAAACGATTAGTCGTTAGTCTTTTAATGATTTTTTTAGTTATAGGTGTGGGAGTAGCTTCGGTTGCTGCAGAATCCCAGTTATATAAGAATCAATTCGAAGTGATAGTTAAAATACCAGAATTTGCGAGGGTTGTGGTTCCTGAGGTGTTTTACTTAGGTGAGGTTATATTGGATAAAAACATGCAGAATCAGAGTGCTGATCCTATTACCGAAATTTTTTTACTAACAAACACAGATGTATATGTTAATTTTGAGTCGAGCGGATTTGATTTCGGCGATAACGCTGTGGAAGGAGCACCTAATCTGGCAGGCTATCGTTGGAAAGATGCGGAAGATAAATGGTGGTATTTTGCATCGGGAAGTATGGGGAATAGCTTTGGTAAAAAGTCGTTATGGCATTGGACTGGGGATGTAATAAAGATTGAATTTGGTGCAAATATAGCTGAAGCCATTTCTAGAGATATTTTTTTTATGATCAGATCTGGGGGGTATCGGGACGTTGTCAAAGTGACTGTTTTTTCTGCAAAATAATCCATGAACTATAAAACCTGCCACGGATAACTCTGCAGTAACAGCTTTATATATCTATAAACTGGGCCTATAGTGAACCGCTTTTACCACTTGAAAATCCTTGAAATCATCTAAAATAATCTTTCTAGTGAGGTATCATTATGTGCTTCTGGTGTGGTTAATAGAAACACATGCATTGTCAAATCTGGAATAATATTGCTTGAGGGGATTATGTAATTCAAAGAGTAGCAGAATAAGGGTTATGGTGCAAAACCCATAACCCTTAAAAAGTTCTGTTTTAGGTATTATTGGATTCTATTCAGATGATGAACTTGGCTGTATTAATGTTTCCTATTAGAAAGTGCAAAAAGATTTACTATACTGGCTCGGCAACTGTAACAGTAATTACATCTGTATATTTACCCTTTTCGACTGTGTACCAATCTTCAGGAATCTCATAGCTTACAGCGAAGTTTATCGTCCTAATTTTTCCGGTATATCCTAATCGGATGGTTTGTGTGCCTCCCGGATTAAGTGTTGGAGGATAGGGTGTCAATGCTACGTCTTGCTCTAAAGTATACGTGATCCATTTGTTTAGATCCTCAGTGTCAAATCCCTCAGAATCAAACCTTACACTCACAGCTGTATTTGCTTTTAGCTCGAGTATTCCTTTTGCAGCATATCGTGGAGTTGTTAGAAAGTTGATTGTAAAATCTAGAGATTCCGGTAAGCTGATCTCCGCATGTGATGCAATATCTACGTTAACTGGAAAAACATCCTTTTCTGGCATGCTAGCCATTGCCGCAGCCGACAATACTAAAACCAATACACAAGCTAACACAAGCGCTCTTTTCATTTTACTTCCTCCAATTCTATTGTTTTTTGTTCTTCTTGTGTGTAAACTGTTTAACCATCGACTTCGAGGGTGTTGATTATTCCTGACCTCGTTTGATCTCCACCTCCTTTGGAGACTTTTTTGCTGGTGCAATTTACCCCGTTAGTCATGATGATCGTGGTTAATTGCAATTCTAGTGTACTAACCACAACCCGCTCAATTCTGCTTCAGTATAACAACCCAAACTCAAAACAAGATCAAACTATCCTCAAAATAGAATCAAAAAATTTCCGTGTAATTATTATTCATATGGGTTGGGGATTATGCTCCTTTGCTTAAACCCTGATAATATCGAGTTTGTGAATAGAGGACATAAATTCTTGCTTGTCGAAAATAGAAAACGCTGATGAAAAAATTTTGAGGAGGATCCAATGGTTACAGTTAAGGAAGCTACTGGGTGTCCGTTTGATCGGAACCATTTATTAAAAGAAGATCGGAAATTCGATATCCGTGACTTTGGTGCAGGTGTGGGTAAATCCCCCGTTGAGAACACCAAAGCGATTAATGCTGCGGTTGAAGCAGCTGCGGCGGAAGGCGGTACTGTTGTTGTGCCTGCCGGAGATTATCGGGTTTACACAATTCGGATGATGAGCGGTGTCAACCTGTACTTAAGTGAAGGCAGTACTCTCCACGCCGCTAAAACCGATATCAAGCATTCCTACCAAAAGCAGGTGGGAGAGGGCGGTAATTATGACGAGCCGGAAGTAAATCTGTACGTGGGACTGCAGGACCACGCCCATTCCTATTTCGCTAATAGTCTAATCTATGGTGCAGATCTCAAAGATGTGATGATTTACGGACCGGGATTAATTAACGGCACCTTTATGAATGACGATGGAGATGTGGAGCTGGTGCTCTTAGGCGGCGATCCCCATGAACCGGAAAAGCGCACTGAGCGGGGACATCGGGGTGAGTGGTTCGGCAATAAAGCTATCGCCTTAGTTCGCTGTGAGAATGTAGTGCTGCGGGATTTTTCGATCGTAGCAGGGGGCCACATAGCCATTATGGCCTTGTGCATTAATAACCTTTTGGTTGAAGATCTCTTAGTTGATACCAACCGCGACGCCTTTGATATCGACTGCTGCCAAAATGTAACTGTCCGCAGATCAACCTTTAACTCCTTAACCGATGATGCCATTGCCATCAAAGCCTCATATGGCGGCGGCAAGTATATGCCGGTTAAGAATGTTTTAATTGAAGACTGCACAGTCTGCGGCTATGATGTGGGCTCTGTTTACGACGGCACATTTAAAACCGACAAGCTGATTGCCATGGACCGCTGCGGTCCCACCGCCCGGGTGAAGCTGGGGACAGAGTCAACCTGCGGCTACCATCAGGTAACAGTTCGCCGGGTGCATTTCAAGCGCTCCCGCGGTTTTGCCCTGGAAGCGGTTGATGGATCAGATCTAACCAATATTATCTTCGAAGATTCAGTGCTGGAGAATATCAGCAGTTCACCGATTTTCATCAAGATCGGCGATCGGGGACGCTTTCCGGTTACTGGCAATTCTACAGAGGACGATATTATTCCGCCCAAAGATGCGAAGCCTAATGTGCGCTTAGACAATCCCAACTGGGTACTGCCCTGCACAGAGCCGTATCAGGTTTATCCGGCTAAGCGGTACACACCCTCGTATAACCGCACCAGGCAGGTAACAGTGGATGGCAAGTCCCTTTTTAATATTGTTGATCAGGACAATCCCTGCCGTGTCAATCCGGCTAATTACCATGAAGAAAACGGCAGGTACTATGCCCGCAAATTTGATCCGGACGCAGCGCAGTATGTGCCGGACTACGACCATGAGCTTGATGAAAAAGATCTGGTGCTGTACGCCAATGCCAGCGGCAGCGAGCGGATCGCTGAAGTGCGGGATATAATTATCCGCAATATCACTGTTAAAGACGCCGATCCCCGCTACCCGATTGAGATCATGGGTTTGGTGGACAACCGGGTTAAAAATGTAGTAATTGAACACATTGCCGTGGAATATCGAGGCGGATTAAGCATGGAGCACGCCGTTGAGCAGCGGCAGTTAAACACTAACTGGGAGTATACCGAGACCCAGAGCAGAGATCCCAAAGTTCAGTCTCTCCCTTGGCTGGTCAACACCTTCTTCTTGAAAAATGAGGGACTGCTGCCGCGGGTAGAGTGGGACCCGGAAACTAATACTTGGAAAGATAATCCCTTTAACATTCCGGAGCTGCCGGAAGTTTATCCCGAACCCAGCAACTGGGGAATTCTCCCGGCATATGGACTCTATGCCAGACACGTAGAGAACCTGCATCTAAAAGAAATTGAGCTGAAGTATGTTATTGAAGATACCCGCCATCCCATTGTCTTGGATGATGTGGTAAATGGATCTTTAAAGGATATTACCGCTGCCCATGCAGCAGAAGTTGAGGAGGTTGTCTTAGTTACAAACAACTTTAAGCGTCCCCCTCACTTAGAGTACGTACCTGATTATCCTTACCACACCACAGCAGTGGAAAATGTGGAGATCGATGAGGTGCTCTCGGTTAAGCAGGTGGAAGTGAATGCCCCTGCGCCGGGCACACCTAAGGACAGCTTGCATCCATATGAGACTGTGGCTGTTGCTGAGACAGGCTATCAGTTTGCAGTTTCAACTGATCAGTATCCGCTGCCCCAGACAGTGTTCCGGCCTTTCTTTAAGCCAGTGCCGGAGTTGAGTGTTAAGGTGGGGGAAACCCTGGAATTCGAAGTGCTGGCCCGGCAGCCGGCTTATGAAGCCTCACAGCGGCGGACTGATGGCATGATCTATAATGAGCGGGCGGGAGTGCGGGATTATACCGTATCAGGAATTGCCGAGCCGATGCGGCTGACAGCAGCCAATCTGCCGGATGGAGCAGAGTGCGATTTAACTGGGTTTGTGCCCGGAAGACCGATCAGTTTCGTTTGGATCCCTACAGAAGAACAGGCTCAAGACGAGCCCTACACCGTGATCTTTACTGCCGATGACGGAATCATTCCGGTAACCTTGGAAGTTAAAATAAAAGTTTTAAGGTCTTAAAAAGGAGTGACTGCGATGGGTAGGAAGGGTTGGTTAGCTTGTGTTTTGATGGTGGTGTTGGTTTTTGGCGCACTAGGATCTGCAGAAAGTATGGGTGAAGACATGAATATCTCCTGGAGTGTAGTAACAATTGACGGCCGCGATTTCCCCATTGATGCAGAGGGAAATGCAATCAACACTTATAATGGCTGGGGCGCTGTTTCCTGCAACAACACCTCAAGGCTGCTCTTGGATTACAAAGAAGAGAATCCGGAAGCCTATTGGAAGCTCATGAATCTCCTGTTCAATCCGGAAACCGGAGCGGGCTTGACCAGCATTAAAGTGGAGATGGGAGCTGATGTCAATACTTCGTCCGGAACTGAACCAGCGACCAAGAGAACAGCAGAGGAGCCGGCCAATGTGCTGAGGGGAGCAGGCTGGCACTTTGCAGCCGATGCCAAGTCCATCAACCCGGAGATTAAGATCGAAATCCTAAGATGGGGCGAACCATCTTGGACCGGCACCGATTTTGACAAGCGCTACCAGTGGTACAAAGAAACCATTGACGCTGTTTACGATACTTTTGGCCTTAAAATTGATTATGTCAGTCCCGGTCAAAACGAGCGCAACGATATGTCAGGATCCAATACCCGCAATATGGACTGGATCAAGTATTTTGCTAACAGGCTGAAGGAAGAAACAGATGGCCGCTATGATTACAGCCAGATCAAAATCGTAGCTGCCGATACCTATCGCAAACCCGAAACCGCAAGTCTTATTCTCGGCGATCCGGAACTGCGGGACTTAGTGGATGTCTTCAGCTATCACTATGATCTGAGCGGACATCCCAGTTTAACTAAGCTGTCCCAGGAGTATGGCATCGAAGTTTGGTACGGCGAAGCCATCGCTCCCATGGTGCGGGCCGAGAACCGCTACCATGTTGATCCGGATCGGGGCGGAATTGGTGGAACCACCGGTGTAGTAGACATTGCCCAGAGATTTATCAATATGTACCGCTGGTCCGGTTCCAGCGCTAATCCTGCCCGCATGACTAAGTTCATGATGCAGCCGGCAGTAATCGCGAACTACCAGGGGGCTCAGTATAATCCCAAGGACCTAATCAGTGCCCATTATCCCTGGTCCGGATACTTCGAAACCGACGCCGGCATCCAGATGATCCAGCACTTTAACTGGTTTATCGATCACGACTGGGTGTATTTAGAAGGCGCCTGCTTCGGTGACGGCAGCTGGACCGATGGCGGAGTAGCTGTGGATTCATCAAACCACAACTACTTAACCTTAAAAGATCCAGAAACCGATCACTTTTCCATGATCCACGCCAACAACACAGCATTTACTCGCTATTATGAAATCCGGATTAAGGATTTTAAAACCGCTGGTCAGCCCCTTTATTTGTGGGAAACCAGAGGTCCGGATCCGGGAGAGCCTTTAGATGCGAACTGGATGAAGCAAATTGGAGTTGTCGAACCAACTCTGGGAGATGATGGGTTGTACACCGCGCGATTTGTCGTTAAGCCTTACTCCGTGCTGACCGTATCGACGTTAAGTAACGGGCTTGACAACCGCGCTGCGGAATATGTGAGCGGCAGCAATGACAGTCCGGCAGCTGATACCATCTTACCGCTGCCCTACACTGATGACTTTGAATACGCGGAATATCCCATGGATGAAAACGGACGGACTTACTTAGAAAGACGAGGCGGAACTCCCCGCTACACAACTGACCAGTATGGCGCTTTTGAAGTAGTAATGGATGAGGACGGCAACCATGTCCTCCAGCAGATTATTGGTTACGATCAGCGGGGCTATGAGTGGAGCGTGTGGGGCAATCATCGGGAGGATAACCAGACCCACATCCGACCCAACACCGTGCTCGGTGACTACCGCTGGGCTAATTACAAAGCTCAAATCGATTTTAAACTTGATGATGCGGTGGTTCCGAATCAGCCGAACTATGCTGGCATCGGTGTACGGCAGGTAATGTACGGCGAGCATGATCCGGCAGGATACTCGTTCTTGGTGTATGCGGATGGCCGCTATCAGCTGTGCCGCAAAGGCGCAGTAGTCCGCCAAGGCCGAATTAACGACTTTGATCCGAATGGATGGCATACTATGGCGCTGGAGGCTGCGGATAACACTCTGACCGCCTACCTAGACGGGGAGGAAATTACCAGTTACACTGATACTGCCGACAACAGCGTCATGTCTGGCAGAATTGCAATTCTAAGCGGCTATTACCATACCAAGTATGACAATCTCCAGGTTCTGCCGATAGCTGGCTATGCCTGGGCGTCAGAGAAATTGGACAACACCGATCCTCGGATCCGCTATTCCGATGCGACCCGCTGGACTCATTCGGTGAACGAAGGTTTCGCGGCATTCCACAATCGGACTAAGAGTGTGGGCATGGCTTCTGAGAAAACGATTGTCCGCCATACTGATACCACTACGGTACCGGGAACCCTCAACCGGGTTTACTACCACCGCTACAGCAAACCGGGCGGCTGGGGTTCGAACCAAAATGACGCGTGGGCCAGCCACACACCTGGAGAAGAAGCCTATGCCGAGCTGTACTTTGAAGGTGTCGGCTTTGACTTCTTTGCCCGGGGGCAGAATACAGCTAACGCCACGGCTGATGTTTATCTTGATGGTGAGTATCACGGCAGCATTGTTTTCAGCGGCAGTGCTACAACTCGTCACTACTACACTGTATCCGGCTTAGAACCGGGCATTCACTCAGTGCGGATTGTACCCACCGGAACGGCAACCGCCAGTGTGGTAAGGTTTGAAATCGAGTCAGCTGATGATGGTGAACCGATTGATCCTAAGAAGAGCAGAACCTGGTTCAGCCTAGACTTTACCGGAACCGGCTTCAATCTCTTCGGCAACACCGATGCGGCAGTGCTTAATATCTACCTCAATGATGAGCTTGTCGCAGAAAATGTGCAGATTTCTTCCCGCGCCAACAACCGCGATACCTCCTACTTCTTCCGAGGCTTGGAGTATGGGGATTACAATCTGACCGTTTATGTTATGTCGGGTACTTTCACCTTAGATGGGGTAGATATTTTAGGGGAACTCCAGTAATCGGATAAAACTTTAAAACTTAAGCAGCAGCCAGCCATACGCATTAATATTGGCTGGCTGTTTCATAGTTGTGCAAAACAATAGGCAAACAACATACTGCGTAGGAGAAAAGCATCTAGCCCTTTAAGATTTAGCAAACCACATAGAAATCAGGATTTGATTATTCAGATGAATTATCCAAGTTCACGTGTAGAATGGTGCCGCAGTAGATTCGGAAACTATAAGGCTGCTTCACAGAAGGCATTTTCGGCTAGGAAGTCCAAGCAGCTAGCATTTAAAGAGCAAGGAACGTAACCGAGGAGTGGGGGTTCCCCGCTCTTTTTTCTTTGTTTGGAATTATCACTCCAGACTATGACATATTGATTCTATTACCATGATCTAACCATTTTAGGCAAAGGATAACAACCACATTTGGCGAAACAAATAATCAGCTTGATTTTTCTGTTTTCTAATATCTTTTAAACAGGGGGAGGTAGAACGATGGAAAAGGTAAGAGTTGGGATTATTGGCTGCGGCGGCATTGCCAACGGCAAGCATCTGCCGGCCCTGGCCAAAATTCCAGAGGTTGATATTGTGGCTTTCTGCGACATT
>DURM01000067.1 GCA_012837335.1 Bacillota bacterium | reverse complement strand
GGCGTATAATTTTTTGTTTTAACTCGGGTTCATAGTATGGTTTTTTAGCCACTTGTCATCGCTCCCTTGATTTAGTATAACAAAATCCTATATCAAGGTGTTACAACTTTAGTTTACCAGGTCAATAGTTGGTAATTTGCTAAGGTTAGCTTTTTAAGAAATACTTGTATAACCAAGTAAGCTTCTATGGAAACGATAAAGATCGTGTATAGGACCGTCGAATAAGACTTCCGAATATATGAAGCATCTAATAATCTTCTAAATCTCACGAAATGGCTGTCATATAGTGATTTATATTGATCTATAAGATATCCAACGAGATTGTATATTCTTATTTCCTTTAGAGCATCCTTATTTGTGAGTATCCCATAATATAGTTATATTTTCTAACCTCAGGAATTTCTTCAGAATGAAATCTATGCCTTTCTTTTCTTGCTTTGATGTCAGTAATGATTTTTGGAATCAGTCCAAGCAAGACGACGATGAACATTAATTGATTAAAATTAAAAATAATTGCTCCAACTCCTATTACGTTGATTAGTATCGATATCAGCTCAAACGGAGCATAAACTAGTACATCCCATCTCCCCCCTAAAACTCTTTGTGCATCGGTATAATTTTTATAGTAATCCGGGGTGTCAAACATTTCGAAAGAAACTTTAGCTGCTTTCTCCATTATTTTTACGTTAAAATACCTCTGTATTTGAATCCCTAGATGTGTACGACTCCGCTCACATATTATTGCAGTAACATCTTGAGCGATCTGAAGTCCCAATAATATTACCAACGCTCTAATCAATTCGGATATTACATGCATTTCGCTATAAACAATAATATCAATAACCATCTTGTAGATATACAATACACCTAATGGGAGTAAACTATACAAGACTCTATTCAATAACAACAACACAAAATCCAGCTTCTAAACACGAAATACTGTTCTTGGAACAAACAGGTAATTCTTGATCTTACGCGCAAACTTACTCAAATCATAACACTCCTCTGTCAGAAGACCCATGCGATGGTACACCAATAGATCTATACACCACAGGAATCTCAAAAACCTCCTTAAATCCACTGCCGGTAACTGTTAGCTTAATGACAGTATCCTTATTCACCGAGACCCAGCCGCCATAATAGGAATGGCCGTCCCAGCCGATCCGCCACCGCTCCTGACGGGGCATGCGGATCCCTTCCATGCGGTAATAAGAATCCTCCAGCAGTGGGATTACTTCATCGCCGATCCGGGCGGTGACAGCGGCTGGAATATGCTCTCCTTGATGGCGGACCCGCACCGGCAGGTAAATATCCCTGGATGGCTGGTCGGTAACCACAGTGATACTGCCGAACAGCGGTTCAATCACCAGATCCTCCCGGGCTGGTACAATTCTGCCATATTTCTTGGCAATCTCCAGATAAGTATTGCGATCCTGCTGCCGGTGGGTCCAGGCATTGACTGCGCGCTGCAGGTTCATACCCGGCCAGCGCTTTGGACCTCCCCTTTTATGCTGCAGCGCCTCTTCATCGCTCATAAACGGCTCAAAGACTCCAGGTTCCAACCGGACAATTTCTTCAATCAAGATATCCAGATGGTCGGCGAAAGGAAAACCGGTAATCGGCACTTCATAGCTGACGGTCTGGCCTGTATTGTGAAACAACTGCTCATAGGTGTGCTGCGCCTCGTGCTCCAAGACCATAGTTATGCCCTGATCCTCTTCATCAAACTGCTGGACGCTAAAAGACATATACGGGATATCGTCAGGCCCGGGCAGGGCGCCGCCGCCATACATTTGGCTGGCATCTTCCCGGTTTTTCCACGCCCACAAGCACCACACCAGGTCATACGCTTTAGGATCGATTTTGAATCGATCAAAGCTGTTCCACGCATTTTGAGGCGACAGCCAGAATTTATTCGGGTCATATTGAGCAATATCTTCTCGTTCCAGCCGATTGTCAAGGAGCACAAGATGATAACTTTGCTGCATATTATGGCCGATCACCTGCTCAACCCAATCCCGGTATGAGATCAGATGCTTGACAATCAAATACTCCTGCTGCCGGTCAAACTCCCAAGTAAAAGTCTTGGTGAAAATAGGGATCATCACATCCAGCATTAAGCGAGGTCCGGGCGAAGCCAGCCAGGCTTCGCCTTGATTTGAACCGAGCCCCACATGGTGGATGAAAGCTAACGGAAAATCACTCATCAGCCAATACCTCCTGCCCTGATTGACTAGGACCTCTAATAATGGTATTTACCAGTAACAGCAAACTTCTCTAAATTAAACCAGGGATCGTTTCGATACTCCCTGGGGCGAAGTTTGGGCATTTCCAGCTCTAAATAGATGGATTCTTCGCCTTCGAACATTTTGAGCGTTCCTTTTGGCAAGGAAACTTCTGCAGTTTCGTTATTCAGCTCCCCGGACCACACAGTTGAACTGAATACTCCAGGCAGATTGACTTTTAAGCTGATATACCCGCTGCCGGTAATCTCAAGGAGATACCCGGCTAAATCATCCCTGGTAAAAATGGACAGCGGCAGCTCATATTCCAGGGAGGAGCCTTCTCCAAATTTGATCCTGCCATCTGCTTGGCTCACATTAACTTGATTGTGGATATAATCAGACTCAACGCCATCCTGAATAACGATTTCCTCTTCGGCAAAGACGATAAAGTTAATTGGGATTACAAAGACTTCCTCAATTCCAGCGCCGGTTACCGTCAGTTCAATCTGGGTATCCCCTTTGGTTACCGACACCCAACCGCCATAGTACGAGTGCCCATCCCAACCAATCGACCAGCGCACCTGGCGGGGCATGCGGGCATCACCGGTTCGTTGGTATGAGTCCTCCGTAAATTCGTACACTCGATCGCCGATTCTAGCTGTTACCTTTAGATCTGCAACAAATAGACCCCGATTCCGCGCCCGTAACGCCAGATAAACATCCCGCTGTTCCGTATCCGTAATAATGGTAACACTGGCAAATAATGGTTCAATGATCAGGTCACCTCTTGGCGGCACCAGTTTGCCAAATCGCTGGGCAATCTTAAGATAGCTCTCCCTTGGTTGGTATCTTAAGGCCCAGGCATCCAGCACCCGGCCTAACAGCTGCATTGTCTTGGCTTCTTCGTAAGTTACCTCCGGCATAAACAGGTCAGGCTCTAACTCAAGAATGGCACTGTATAAGACCGGTTGGCGGTCGGCATGGGTAATCCCGACAATAATTCCATCCTCCGGAGGATCGGACACCACGGGAATTCCGGATTCATAAAACAAGCTTTCATAAGTGTGCTGGCTTTCATGGGCATGGAGATGGAAGACCCCATCCGCGGGTTCGGTAAACGGGCCGACACTATAGGATTGGAAAGGAGTGGTGTTTGGACCAGTTTGAGCAGCGCCGCCATACATCTGATTCGCATCTGCCCTGTTCTCCCAAGCCCACACCGACCACACCAAATCATAGTCACTGGGACTAATTTTAAACTTGCTGAGATTCTGCCAGGCATTGCCGGGAGCTAACCAAAAACTATTCGGTTCAGGTTCGGAAATCTCTGCGCGCCTAAGCAGCTCGTCAGAAACTAACAAATGGTATGTTTGATCCATGTTGTGGCCAATTACTTGTTCCACCCAGTCGCGATAGTTAACCATAACTTTCGTGAGATAGTATTCTTGGCTAAGATCCCATCTTCGGGTAAAGGTATTGGCATACCAAACATGCAGCACATCCAGTCCAAGGCGCTCACCTGCCGATTCTAGATACGCTTCCCCCTGCCCAGAGCCATACCCCACCTGGAGGTAAAATGGGTAGTCAAATTCTATGCCGGGAATTTCTACCGAGCTGATGGAATAGGCCAGTCCCAAAGGATCAGCCATGACAATGCGAAGATGCCGCGCTGTTTGATGAGGGAACGTAAACTGATCAATATTACCGGGGCTTACATTTTCTCTGGTAAAATCAACTTCTGTCCACTCTGCTCCATCCAGGGATAAGTACAGCTGAACACTTCCGGCTCGGGTATTTTTGCTGTACCAATTAATGATCAGACCAGGGAAAACAATCTCGTGGGGAAAGCTTAGTTCAAGCCACTGGGGCTGATCAACATTTGAACTAGTCCAGCGTGAGTTCCGATCCTGATTAAGCACATTGTGGGGGTCAGTGGACAACTGCAGTACATCTGATGCTGAAACAACTACTTCCCTGGGTGAAACATAAATGACTTCCTGCGCATAAGCGCCAAAGCAGCTGACAATCAGCAGCAGAGATAAGGCTGCTGCAGCTAAAGTGAGTTTTCTCATCTGGATATCTCCTTTACTTCACAGCTTAACTACTCTTGCCCGCAGTACCTGACAGCAGTGGGGTTCCAATACCGCGCGGTAAAACGCAGTCTCTGTGCCCAGATCCTCATTGGTCCAGAGATCGGTCAACTGCAGCCCGTACCCGGCAGCCATCGGCAGACCTAAATCCCAGAACTGAATGTGGGCTCTGGCCCGGCGGTCACCGAAGTTGACCAAGGTGATGGCCAAATCGCCGTTAGAAAGAAGTTTAACGTAATAGAGCAGTTCTTCGGAAATCCAGTCAGTCACCGTGTAAGCCTGCCGGCCCTCAAGATCTTGATTAATCGCTATCAGTGCCTTATTAGTTAAAATCGCCTGCGTCGCCTCATTCATGTTCCGGACATCGCAGCCGATCATCAAGGGCGAGTTCATCATGCACCATAAAGCAAACTGGGTCTTGTACTCTTCGTCACTGCATCCACCTAAGCCAACCATCCCTCGGCCGTACAGGCCTGTAACCAAAAAGTCGTTGTCGTGGAAGCAGTAGGGGGCGCTGTAACACTCCTGCCCCACCAAATCCAGGGCGACTTGTTTAATCGAAACCCAGTTATCCTGCAGATCACCAGTAGACCGCCAGGTATGGGCCCCGGCGGAGCGCATCCATTTATGGGGTTCGTCCCAGCCCCAATTGACTGTGCTTAACAAGATATCCCGGCCGCAGTTTCTCAAGGCCATAGCCATCCGGCGGTAGAGAATTCGCCCTTCCAGACTGCGGGGTTTGTAGCAGTAAACATACCGCAGGCAGTCAATGCCCCATTCCGCAAAGGTCTCGGCATCAATAAACTCGTGCTCTAAACTGCCGGGATAGCCGGCACAGGTTTGCACCCCTGCGCAGGAATAAATACCCAGCTTAAGCCCTTTGCTGTGGACATAATCACTTAAAGCCTTGATCCCGCTGGGGAATTTCTCCGGATCCGGGACCAGCCGCTTGTTTTTATCCCGCTGCTCAAGGCTCCAGCCGTCATCAATGATGATATACTCATACCCTGCTTCCGCCAATCCGCGCTCAACAAAGGCATCTGCTATTTCTTTAATCAGCTGTTCATTGACATCTTCGCCAAAACTGACCCACGAATTCCAACCCATTGGTGGTGTTTTTGCGATCACTTTTTCCTTCTCCTCCGTTATTCTCAGCGGCTTCTGAAATCTTCAGAAGCCGCGTCGTCGCTATCATCGTTTACAAACAGGGTACATCCCATCCGCTTGTAATAGGCAATCCGTTCCTCTATGACCGCTGTACTGCATTGGTAATAGGCAGCCAGGCAGGGGATGCAGAGGTATTCTTCGGCAAACCGCGACACCAAACGTTTGTAGATAGCTATTTCATCTCCCTCAAGGGGCTTATCGCAGTTAACGCATCTGAGTGCCATGGCGAGTACCTCAATTCACCTTTTTTAGCTTGGCGCGAAACACCTTGCAGCAGTGGGGCTCCAGCGCTGTCATATAGGATTCAGTCTTGACCCCGAGATTCTCACCGGTCCAAAGATCATGCAGCTCAAATCCGTAACCGGCTGCCGTCGGCAGTCCTAAGTCCCAGAATTCCAGGTGCGACCAGCCTCGCGCATCGCCGAAGTTCACAGAACAGATGGCATAATCACCGCCAACCAAGGGTTTAATGTAATGGATGACCTCTTTGCTGTGCCATCCAGTGATGGTGTACGCCTGCCTACCTTCCAGATCTTGATTGACCGCGATCAGCTCTTTGTTGGTCAAAATGGATCGGGTGACTTTTTTCATCTTTCGGACATCACAGCCGATCATCAACGGCGAGTTCATCATGCACCATAATGAGAAGTGGGTCTTATACTCTTCATCGGTACAGCCGCCTAAGGCTACATTGCCTTTGTTATACATCCCTACGACCAGCATATCCACATCATTGTAGCTGTAAGGACCGCTGTAGCACTCCTTGCCCAGCTGCTGCATGGCCAGTTTTTTAATTGACTCCCAACTATCCAGAATGTCATAGGTGGACCGCCACATATGGGCGCCAGCGGAGCGCATCCACAGATGGGAATCGTCGATACCCCAGTTGCAGGCGCTGAACAGAATCTCCCTGCCGCAGTTTTTCAAGGCCATTGCCATCCTGCGGTACAGCAGCCTGCCATCCATATCCCTCGGTTTGTAGCAGTAGTCGTACTTAAGGAAGTCTACACCCCACTCGGCAAAGGTCTCAGCATCAATAAACTCATGCTCAAAACTGCCTGGGTAGCCAGCGCAGGTTTTTACTCCGGCACAGGAATAGATCCCAAACTTCAAGCCTCTGCTGTGAACATAGTCACTGAGAGCCTTCATACCGCTGGGAAATTTCTCCGGATCAGGTACCAGCCGTTTGTTTTCATCACGTTCCCTTAGGCTCCAGCCATCATCAATCACAACGTATTGATAACCTGCATCCGCGAGTCCTGCAGCAACCATGGCGTCGGCAACTTCCTTGACAATTTGCTCATTGATGTTTACCCCAAATGTGTTCCAGGAATTCCATCCCATCGGGGGTGTATGACCCATCATTTTTGCATAAGCCCCTTTCCAAATCTGATCTGCCTAGCTATTGCTTGAAGATTTCATCCAGACGTGCTTGAACTGCGTCCTTAATCCCGGCAACAGCCGCCGCTGGATTTTCGCCCTCAATGGTTACGCGGCGGTTGAATTCCTCAAAGTTTTCAAAGTCGGGCCAGAAGAAATTAAGGACATACGGAGCAAGCTTCAAGTCTCTAACTAAGTTGCGGTAGATCTCCAGATCCCTGCGGTCGGTAACATAAGTTGCAAACTCATTCACCAAACGCTCTTCTGGGTCATCGATCACATAGTCGTAAGAAGCCATGTACAGAGCGTTGTACAGCTCAATCAAAGCCCTGGGATCATACTTGGTGGTCTTGGGAATGACCCAGTTCCAGTTGGCAGCGGAATAACTGCCATACTCGCCCGGCGTACCATTGGGGCCGATTGGATAAGGCAGCAGGCCGCAGTCATCTTCCATCCACTCTGGATCTGCTGTATAGAAGAACCACCAGGGATGGGACAGAGTCATTGCTCTATTGCCTTGGAAAATCGCATACTGGCTTTCAAAAGCAACAACTTTGTCTTCATGGATCAACTGCTGGAGATACTCATAAACAGCCAGCGCTTCTGGTTCATCTAAAGTAAATGTAACTTTCCCATCGATGATTTTGGCAACAGCTGCATTGTTAGTTGCTAACAGAGCTGCTACTTGGTCGGTACAGCCGATGCCAGGATCGATACTGATGCCGTACTGATCAATCTCGCCATCGCCATCGGTATCTTTAGTTGCCTGGATGGCGATCTCCCGCATGGCTTCCCAAGTCCATTCGCCGTTATAATACAGCTCATAAGGATCCGGCAGGCCTTCCCGCTCAAACAGGCTCTTGTTCCAGTACACACACCAGCCGGAAGCATCCACTAGGGAAAAACCATAGATGGTGTCGCCATGCTTCCAATGCTCCAGCGCCTTATAAACTTCCGGAATATCTTCCAGATACTCCTCGGTGAGAATGTCATCCAGAGGAGTCAGCAGCCCTTCTGCCGCGATTTGATGGAACGCTCTTCCCCGGTCCAACAGCTGAATATCTGCCACCGGATCTCCTGCTAAAACGTTGGCAATAAATGTCTCGGGATTATAAGCCGAATCATCATTAACCCACTCGATCTTGACGTTGAACATCTCCTCAACTTCCTGCACATGCCCTATGCCCCGGGCAT
Source organism: Bacillota bacterium (assembly GCA_012837335.1). Lineage (NCBI taxonomy): Bacteria > Bacillati > Bacillota > Bacillota bacterium. Next base: position 16,029 of record DURM01000067.1, on the reverse strand, counting down.
CCTCGAAGTTGATGCCAAACGTAGTCGCATTCGGGAAAGTTCCGGATATTCTTACTGTCTGGCCGCCAAAATCATAGGGTGCGGCAGCAGCAGTGACTGCCAGCAAAGCAATCAACACAACCGACAATCCACAGCGAACAAGCCTAGACATTCACTTCATCCTCCTTGAGAAGGTTTTAGACCGAACATGCCCCTACAAGCATCGCTAACGCTACCCTCCCTTTAAAGATTTTGCAGCCGGCATGTTAGGTTTGGGTATCATCCTCGGATACAGCAGGATGTTATCCAACCATTCCAGTTCTCTCCACACTTTCCACGAAATATCTCTGCAAAAGCCCGTAAAAAACGAGCAGTGGTGCCATAAACATCAGCATCCCAGTGTTGATGATCACGGAAATATACTGATCGCTGTAGCCATAACTGTCAAACAGCTGATTCAGTTTTTCCAGCATGAACGGCAGCATTGTCACATGACCGCGAATATACATCCTGGTCAAGAAGATATCATTCCACTGCCAGACAAAGGAGAACAGAAAGACGACAATCATCACCGCTGAAGCACCTGGCAGCATAATGGTAAAGAACGTCCGGACCGGACCGGCGCCATCCACCAGAGCTGCCTCCTCCAGTTCTCGAGGCAGCCCCTTAAAAAACTGGCGCATGATATAGATGAACAGGCCATTTTTCAGCCCCATAGCTGTGATTGAGGTCAGCACAAAAGGCCAGAACGTTCCTAATAGGGAGATTTCCGGCTGGGTGACCAGCCCTAATTTGTGCAGGAGCTGGAACAACCCAAAGCAGTCAAAGAACCGGAAGTTCAGGAACAAAGGGATCATTACCATCTGGGGTGGGACCAGCAGCGTAAAGATCACCATAGCAAACATGAAATTACTCCCGAAGTAAGGAAACCTGGCAAATCCATACCCTACGGTAGTCGTCGAGACCAGCTGCAAAACCGCCACCAATAAAGCCAGACTAAAGGTATTGAGAAATGCTTTCGGGTACTGCATCTCGATCCACAGATCACGGTAATTGCGGGTCAGCGAACCAAGATCCAACTTCCGCGGCAGCCATTTAGTGGTTAAGTCAAATAAATCGCGCTCAGTCATCAGAGAAGACGAGATCTTGATGATAATCGGATAGAGGATGATGAACGACAACCCGATAATCAATACCCCTCTGACCAGGCTCCACCCTAGTGAAAGCCAGTATGATCTGTGCAGATATTTACCCCGCCGGATATTCCACGCAGCTTTCATCTCGGTCCTCCTAGCCTAATCTCCCATATAAAAGACACGGCGGGAGAAGATTAAGAATACGAATGCCAACACAAAAGCGATTGCACCAAAGTAAACCCAGGTCATGGCAACACTGACACCATACAGATTCCTGCCCCATGCCATACTGCTGATATAGCTCACCAGCTGGTTGCCGGGGGCTGTAAAGGAATCAACGATGATATAAACGATATTGGTAAGAAACAGGGGCGAGATCAGGGGGAAAGTAATCTTCCAGAAACTCTCCCACTTGGTGGCACCTTCGATCTTTGAAGCTTCAAAGAACGAGTCAGGGATACTCTGCAAGCCGGCAAGAAAAATGATAATCGGAATTGCCGATGCGCTGATGATCTGCCCGATACTGCCCACTGCCGCTGAAATGAAAGTGACAAACCCTACGGGTATGCGGAGGTTCCTAAACAGCCCTAAGGCAAATCTGGTGACCGAGATGCCATCGCCGCTGGTACCCAGAAAGTTCAAGGCCAGCGCCCTTGTCAGCCGATCACTGGCTTCAATCTCCGCAATGATGCCGGAACGAAGGATGACCGGCAGGAAAAAGATAACCCTGGCCAGCCCCCTGCCGCGAAACTCTTGATTGAGCACCGTGGCAGCAAAAAAACTAAAGATGATGATGGTGGGGATGTTGGTCAGAATGGCGATCACTGTTTCGGTAAACAGGCGCATAAACTCGGGATCAGTGCGGAAGGCATATCGAAAATTATCCCACCCGATATAAACCATGTTGAATCCATTCTGGGTAACCTCCATTTGATGGAAGCAGTACCGGACCGATTCATACATTGGTTTGACAAAAAAGGCCAGAAAACCAATGGTAAACGGTAACGTAAACACCATACCCCACAAGGCGCGTTTGCGGCGCAGAGTCAAGCGCGGCAGCAGTTTCATTCCTGAAGTGCCCCCCTTTCCACAACTGCATAATCCTGCCCAGGAATCACCATACCATTGACGGTGACCGGTTCCAGATTATAATTAACAATTACCGACAGCCCATTTTCAAAGGTGGTCTGATGAACATTGCCAGCCACTACCTGCCAAGCGCTGATGCCCTGCCCTTGAACCTCCCGCAGCAGCGCGTTCAATTCCTGATAAATCTCCGCTGCCTCCTCCAGCCAATCCTGGTAGTGCAGGGCATAGAGGGAAGCGTATTTAGTATTCTTTACCTCCGACGATGGGGCAAAGCTGCCGATGAAATAGGGATAAGAGCCTGTTTCTACTGCTGTTAAGAGCGCTTGGCGGTAACTGCCGCTTAAGTTAATGGGACTTCCGGCATAATCGATCAGGCCGCGGATCACCATTTGGTAAAAGGGAAGATCAACATCGGTAATATTTCTCTGGCTCGAACTTGTTGGTAAGTTCAAAATGGTGGTCGCGTACGGAATTGCATAAGCATTGCCGTAATCAACCATGAGCTCAAATTCTTTGTCTTGAATCTTTTCCAGCTGCCTTACAATGGTTTTTTGGCTCTCAACCCGATTTACCAGAGCATTTTCCCGAAAATCAGAGTTAACTTCCCGGGCAATGTCAAATACAGACAGGCTGTCAAGCTGATACTTTTCATAATTGGCAAGGAACTGATCCACAAAAGTATCGAGCATCCGCGGCGAGATAGCTGTGTGGCTGACATCACCCCGCGTGTACAAATCCAAGTTATAGTAGGACACATCTGCCGGCAGCTGGTTAACCCTGACCGCAGCGTGTTTGCGGGCACTAAACCCGTTAAACGCCGTATTGCGGTAGACATTTAACAAGCCCACACTCGGATAGAGCTTACCGCCCCTTGCCTTGAGATAAGCCGCCAATTCCTGCAGCTCCTGAGCGGTACCCACCACTTTTTCAGTTTTAGCTTTGATGGGAAAATCGTGTTTCAGCCCACCAGCCAACCACCCGCTGTACTTAACGGCGATGCTGTTAATGCCAGCTGCAGTCAAGTCTTCAATTATGGTTTGGGCTTCCTTAACCGTGGTCAAGGGCACAATCACATCCCGGGCCACACCCATGATCGGCTTCCGTTTGTCAATGGCGCCGACCAGTTCAAGGTAAAAGGGAATGTGGTCTAATACGGGCCGCGCTTCCAGCTGGTATTTATCTATGAGATACTGGCGGTAGAGTCGGGCCATACCGGCATAATTAGCATCATCGCCAGCCAGGAAGCTGTAGCGGATCACAAAATCACCTTGATAAATCTCTTCCTGGAAACGCCAGACCGCACCAACTTCCTCTCTGCTGACTACCCCCACAGGTGTGGTGGTAAACTCAGCGTAAACCCGGTTATAGTCATGGATTTTACCGGCAATATCAGCCCGGACCGCTCCTAAAGCCTCACCTTCCTCAATGATTGCGAAAAACGCCTGGTCATCTTGGACCATTCCAAACACCGGCAGCCTCATGCTCTCGGGATAGACCATCCGGGATGAAGCAGGATCTAACGCATGATCATAGCCGTAGATGTATTCACCACCGATGGGTCCAAAGGCTGATTCATTGATCCGCCCGTTATTAAGGTAAATCAGGGCTCCGCAGCCATCCGGGACCAGCATATATCCCTCACTGGCAAGATTTGCCGACCCAAAATACTCCAGAACCGCGATTTTTTGGATCGGGATGGTGCGCTTAATGCCATAGCGGTCAACAACATCAATGGGATACACTATTTCCGAGCACGGAATCCTAACCAGCAGGTTAGGGCCATCGATGGTATACTCAACCGGGACAAAAAACACCTCAATATTGGCAAGATGGGGATCGATCCCGTACATCTTGTGGTCCTCAATCATGTCAATTGGCGTAAAGCCAACACTCTCGAAAATCTCCTTAATATCCTGAATGACGAATCCGCCAACATCCTTCAAAAGATAAGTCGGGTTGTCAATTAAAGCCTGCAGATCATCAAGCCGGATATCTTCCAGCCTATCTAAGTCGCCCCGCTGCTTTTGAACCGCATACATCAGGCGCCAGATAATATCTTGTTTTTGCTTGGTAACCCGCTGCCGCGCTCTGTTAAGATCCCGCTCTAAGCGGTCCCGCTGCGCAGTCAGGCTTTCATCACCAGCGGCAATCGCTAGATTTAGCCATGCCAACTGCTGTTCATCCTGTTCAATCGCGGCTAAGGCCTCAAGATAATCGGGGTTGAGAACTTCCAGCGTATAATCGCCAAAAGCTAACTCCAAGTTGATGCCGGAAACGGGTTCCCGCTCCTGGTCTCCCAGCGGGACCAGCTTAATTAAGTTATAGGCATCCAAAATCTCGCTGATGGTCCGCTGGTCGTCAATCCGGGCAAGAATGAAATCATGCATCCTTGCTTGACTGACCAAAACCGGCAGATAGTGCTCATTGCGCCACTCTTCCACAATCTGGTATTCAACCCGGACGCCGTGTTCGAGATACGAATACGAATACTGCTCGTACTGAACGCTGAACTTATAGCTGTTCTTTTCCGTGCCGGTTCCAGCGCCGTGGAAAATTACCACCTGGCTGTTCAGGCGATCGCGCACGCCGGCCCTGGCTTTAGCCCGGTCCTGAGGGTTAGAAAACCAGATCTTAGCATTAACCTTGTCATAGACGGCGATCTCCGTTGTCTGGCTGTTAAAATACAGTTCCAGATATTCATTTTCAGAAACCAGCTCGAATCCATCCAGGCTGGCATGAACAGCAGCGGATCCCAGCAGTATGAGGCACAGACTGATTAAAACTGCCGCAAACTGGTGAACCTTCATATGACTGCCTCCCCCATCATCTTTATTGCAGTCGATAGGCAAATTCACTGTACAGCTCACCGACAAACTGAATCAATAAATCAATCACCATGAAGAACAACAGTGAGACGAAGATAACTGCGGCAATGCCAATCAAGATGGCAAGCACGATCAGCAGCGTTTTGGTCATCTCATATTCGTGGGTGACCATAGTTCCTAACACCAGCAGGGATCCTGCCCAAAACGCACCGACTGCCAGAGCCAGATATAAGAGGGAGCCTTCATCCAAGGTAAGATAATTGCTGATAATTGTGGCCGGAATGTAGAAGATCACGATGGGCGTTAATGCGTAGGCGCTGGCAATATAGATATCCCGCATTGTGCCTTTGCCATCCATGAGCGTTGTCAGTGACCAGTTCACAACACACCAGATCAAAAACGGGATCACCACACCAGCTATTTCTACAAAGATATTGAGGGTCTCTGGCTGCTTGGAATTAAAGACATAACCCAGATACTGCCGCATGAAAATATAGGTAAAAACTACACCGCCAAGGATAATGGTAGCTGCGGCAGCACTGCCCCTGCGCTCATGTTTCAAATCCCAAAACCCATCAAAAGGATGGAACATTACATGAGCGGCATACCGCAGTGAACCCCATGTGCTGGCAGCGAACTTGTAAATGCGGTTGTTCTGGACGGGTTCACTGGCAACCAGGGCATATACTCTTGCTGAGCGCCACCGGCTGCGAAGCCGCTTTCTTCCTTGGAATTTGCAGCCTAGATAAATCAGAACCACCGCCGCAAACAGCGTGTTCATAATCAGGCTGAACCGCTCTCCCACAACTGCGCGCCGATAGCGGTAAAACGCATTGGAATAACCTTTCCGATCATTGCCGAGTTTAAAATAATCCATCACCGTCAGGTAATCTTTGGCATCGGTCCCGCTGGTGATCGCCTTCTGGAGATAGTTCTTGCCAATCCCGATATACGCCAGCTCGTTATTGGCATTGCGCCTCAGCACCTGCCCCCAGATCTGGGCTGCGCCGTCATAATCTCCCCGTTCATACGCTGCGGTTGCCGCGTGAATCAGCACTGCGTATTCCGTGGGATCAAAGACTGTGATTCTATTTAACCCGCTGTCTAAAACCAGCAGCCGATCACCCACCGCTGCCACCGCAGCTGCTGTTTGGGTCAGGCCGACTCCCTGCCCAATACCGCCAAACACATAGAGAAGCTGGCCGCTGTGGTTATAGGTATAGACCCGGCCCCGGCGGCGGCACAAGACGGAGTAGATGCCGTTTTCCCGGGCAGCAATATCCACAAGCATTGAAGGCCCGCTGGTGGCTTCTTCGGACAGATAATCGGCGATCCGCACCTCACCCATGGGCGGCGTGTGGCCTTCTCTTTTCAGGACATCGACACCGGCTGGGTTTAAGCGGCGAATCCTTTGTTCCGGTATGATTGCGCCGCCGGAAATTGTGGTGAAAATAAATCCTTCTGAATCCAGATCCATACTGCTGTATTCGGTAGGCAGGAAATCGCGGGTCCGCTTCCGCTGTTCAGCGGAGTAAATTAGAGACCAAAAATAATCCCACCAGCTTGGATTGACACTGGGAGCTCCCATAAAACCCCGGAACTCGCCTTCATCGGTAAGCTCCACAATCCCTTCGAACAGCCCTTCCACAATGACAAAAATCCGGTTCAGCTTATCGACCACAACCTTAATTGGGCGAAAACGGAAATGTGCTGGAAAAACTGTTTCATATCCCGCATGCGGCGAAGTAATTTCGCTAACAAACCGGCCGTCTTGATCAAGGCAGACAATCCGCTGGTTATCTCTGTCAGCGATGAATAGCTGCCCCTCTGCATCCACAAAAACACTGTAAGGGTTGCGGAATTTGTCAACCTGCCCGTTCTTTTCAAAGCTGTCAATCACCCTGATCACATTGAAACTTAAATCGGTATGAATAATGCGGTTGTTGCCTGTATCAACGATGTAGATGCCATCATCTGCGACAACAACATCCTGTGGTGATTTGAAATCGCCTAAACCTAAGTCGCTGCCATAAACAACTCTGCTCGGAACATACGCGTGAGGTGCCGGGACAGCAGTGCCATAATAGTCAACGTAATAACTCTGGTACATGACTGCAGCCACAGGGGTGCAACCCAATATTAAGACTAGACTAACAATTGTAAGCATTCCAATCCTAAATTTCATGCCGCTTCCCCCAAACTAACAGCATGTTCGCCATGCTTACTTATTGGTGTAACGAATCCGGTTATAAGCATTACGGAATTCTTGCATGGTTAGTCCTTCGTACTGCTTAAAAATCCGCATGAAATACTTATCATCATTGAAACCTAACTGGTAAGCAATTTCCTTATTGTTCATGTTGGAACGATAGAGCATTTCCTTGGCTTTTCCGATTTTACAAAGGTTGATATATTTCTGGGTGGTCACCCCCAGCTCCTCACGGAACTTGCGGGTGAGATAATTCTTGTTATAACCGAATTCCTTGGCGATCCCGTCCAAAGTTAAAGGTTTTTCGATATTCGCCTTAATCCAACTGGCAATCCGATTAATCTGGCCGGAACATGGACCCTGCTTTTCCTGTAAAGTAGACTTTAAAGCTTGATCAGACATCTCTATCAAGAGAGAAGTAACGAGATAATTTGCTGATTGGGCTGTGTAGTAACCAGCGTTGGCAATGTGCAGCAGCTGGTGAACCAGGACAAAGATCCGATCTACACTCGTAAGTCTAAACAATTCCGGTATAAACACCCAATCTGCGAGATCTTCTGAATACGGTATTTCCACATCGGCTTTGGATTCAATTTTAATCCGTCTTTGCTGATCTTCTTTGCATCTAAACTGCAGGCGATAGAAGGATACATCCTGTTTCGGCATCCGATAGCCTGAGTAAACCAAACCTGGAAGCAGTAGAAACGAGCATCCCGAAACCACCGTATGAGTATCCTCGCCGCAGGTAAGAAACGCAGTTCCATCTGCCCCAAACAGCACAATAAAGTCGCTGCTCTCCGCGTAAGTCCACTCGTGGGAAGGGATGATATGACTCACATCAACAAACTCTATTGGCTTTTTGATATCCAGACATAGAATTAACATGGTCACCACCATTGTTGTTGTTACCTACACTTAACCCATGTTAACCAAACGTATCAGTTGTGTTTATTATATATTGTTTTCCGCGGACTGTAAGTGTACAATAGCGTATAATTCATGGACACAATTAACCTAATAACCTCTCTCAACCTTAGTCAGCGCAGGCTTAAATGAGCAAACCTCCTGCTGTTACAGGAGGTAAATCTTCTGCTTCTTCTTGCCTGATTCATAGATCGCGCAGACCAGCGCCTGTGTCTTGACCGCATCTTTACCAGTGATTTCCGGATCAATCCCCTGAGCTAAAGCTTGATAGAAGTTAGTTATCTGCTTGATATGGCTGACTCCCCAATAATGCTTGACATTCCCATAATCGATAAACTCATTGGGATCGGGCGCAGCTTTAAACTCACGCCCATTATTAAGAATCACGGTCCCAGTATCGGCCGAGATTCTCGCCAAGCCGCGCTCGCAGTGAAGCTCAATTTCGATGGGAGCATCATACCCGTAGTAATTAATGGCATAGAAGCTGGTCAATACCCCGTTTTTGTATTTAATAACCCCTTCGGCGGCATCCTCAACATCAATTAGGGTATGAGTGCGGTTGCTGATGCTGGCAGCAACAAATTCAATCTCACTGTCAACCAGCCACCGGACTAGATCAAGGGTATGAATCGCCTGATCAATGATCACACCGCCGCCCTCTTTGTCCCAAGTCCCTTTCCAATCGCTTTTAGCGTAGTATGCGTCGGTACGCTTCCAGGTAACCGAGAGTTTGCTGGAGATAATCCGGCCCAATTGGCCCGACTCCAGCATTGCTTTCACCAGTTGGGAACCAGGGTTATACCGGTTTTGAAAGATCACGCCTAAAACCACACCGTTTTCCTCAGCCGCACTGATCATCCCCTGCGCATCCTCCAAGGAAATGGACATGGGTTTTTCGGTCAAGACATGGACTCCCTTGTTGGCAGCATAAACCGCCATTGGGGCATGCAAGTAGTGAGGCGTGCAGATGTGGACTGCGTCCAAATCAGCATGGTCAATCATTTCCTGGTAATCCAAATAATAGGAGCAGTTGTAATCCTTTGCCCTGGCTTGGGCCCGTTCTTCTTTAATGTCGCAAACCGCCACAAGCTTGACGTTTTCCTGCCTGGCAACCGAAATGCTGTGCATCGGGAAAATACTGCCGCAGCCAATAATGCCCACTCGGTATTGTGCCATGGCTACACCTCCCAACCATAATGCTAATCGAAGAACACGGGCTGCCCGGTTCTCCCCGACTCATAGATGGCCTCCAGAATCTCGGTGACCAGCAAAGCTTCTTCAGGCTGTACCACTAACGGCTTGCCTTTTAGGATCGCATCGTAAAACACCCGCGCTTCCAGCTGGTTCGGATCCATGGATTCCCCTTGATAAAAATCGACACTACCGGCGCCGAGCTGCGGCGTTTCAATGAAATGTTTTCCAAATCGCTGGCCATTGATCCGCAGACCGTTTTTCATATCGGCTCCGCCCAAGGTTCCGCACAGGGTAGTCTGAGCTTCTCCGACCTCCAGCGTATTTAAGGCCCAGCTGGATTCCAGAAAAACGGCAGCTCCATTTTTCATGACAACGAATCCAAACGCAGAATCCTCAACAGTATACTCCTGGGGATCCCAGGGACCGAAGGGATTGGCCAGAGCCTTGTCGCGATTTTCCGCCAGTTTGCGGTAGACACTGCCCACAACGTATTTTGGCTCATAATTGTCCATCAGCCACAGTGTCAGATCAAGGGCATGGGTTCCAATATCGATCAGGGGACCTCCTCCCTGCGCCTCTGCGTCAAGAAACACACCCCAGGTTGGCACTGCATTTCTTCTCAGCGCGTGGGCCTTGGCAAAATAGACTTCTCCTAACTCCCCGGCCCGGCACACATTATACAGATACTGGACATCCGAGCGGAAACGGTTCTGATAACCAATTGTCAGCAGCTTGCCTGCTGCTTTGGCTGCTTCCAGCATAGCCCGGGCTTCGGCAGTAGTCTTGGCCATTGGTTTCTCGCACATCACATGCTTGCCGGCACGCAGGGCAGCAATCGTCATTGGCGCGTGCCAGTTGTTCGGGGTCAGGACGTGAACCACATCGATGCTTGGATCGGCCAGCAGCTCCTCATAGTCGCGGTACACCTTGGCATCCTTGGTTCCATATTTGGATTTCGCTGCTTCCGCCCTGCTTAAAATAAGGTCGCAAAAGGCCACCATTTCCGCCTCAGGAATTTTGGCAACCGCCGGCAAGTGCTTACCATTAGCAATCCCGCCGCAGCCAATGATCCCAACACTCAACTTATCCATCGCCCAGCCTCCTTACCGAAACAGCAGTTGTTTAAAATACTTGATTGAGTAATCAAGGCCACTCTCGAGCAGTTCACCTTCCCACGTGGGCGAGTGCGGTTCAATGCTGAGTCCGCCCTGGTACCCTTGGGCATATAAAACAGCCATGAACGCACCCCAATTAGTCTGATCCATCCCCGCCGGCGGATCATCATAGCGGTGCCCGGCGATGGAGAGCGAACCTTTGAGATGGATGTGGTTAAACCGTTTGCCCCAGTCCCGCATTTCCTGCAGATAATCACCGCCATCATAAACACAGTGGGATGGATCATACTTAATGCCCACTTCCGGCAGGTGCCCTAAGACCAGTTCCCATGACCGGGGTTCCGCTACCCAATTACCCCAACGGCAGTTGTAGACGGACAGTTTCACTCCATGCTGATCTGCCGCAGCCAGCAGCTTGGTAAGATAATCGATTGCCAAGCCGGCGTTTGAGTATAACGACAGGGCATCAACATAATTGACCCCACACACATAATTGGGGCATCCCAACTCGGCGGCAGCGGCAATCAGGTTCTGGTTGATGGTCAGCTCTTCGGGAATTATTGATCCTTGAGCTGTAAATTTGTCGGTTCCCCACCGGCCTATGGATTGCACCGCCACTCCATACTGCTGCTGCCACTGGTTGATTTCCGGCACCATGCTTAGAAACGAATCAACATCATAGCCAATATTGATGCAAAACTCAAGAAACTCCAGCTCTTTTTCCTTGGCAGCTTGAAAGCTGCGCTCACTTACCGACCCAATCATACCTAAACGCATGCTCAGAACACCTCCGCAGTCATCGCAGTTTTTCAACAACCTTTTAACACTTGCCGCACAATCAGTATATCGATTTAACGCGACCTCTGTAAGTATAGAAAAATGCAGATGTGGTAGATTTTATCCAGCAATCACTATTCTGATTAGTTTGACTTACAAAGTTATAATCCTGTTATAAATCTAATTTTTCCTTTCTTACATAACTACAATTTTACAGTATGTTCATAATTTCCACTTATTCTGCCCGTTTCTATACTTACAGGGCGTTATGTCTCAGCTATAATTGACGTGACTACCAATAATCAGCATAGTTCAGAAAGGGGCATGTTAAATTGATGGCAAAAACACCACCGATGGGTTGGAACTCCTGGAACACCTTTGGCTGTGATATTAACGAGACGCTAATCAAGGAGACTGCCGATGCAATGGTCGCTGAAGGGCTAGCAGACTTGGGGTATGAGTATGTGGTCATTGACGACTGCTGGAGTCTGCGCAAGCGTGATGAGCGCGGCAGGCTGGTGCCAGATCCGGAAAAGTTCCCCAGCGGCATGAAAGCCTTGAGTGACTACATCCACAGCAAAGGATTGAAATTCGGCATCTATTCCTGCGCCGGCAGCCTAACCTGCCAACGCTATCCTGGCAGCCTTGACCACGAGTTCATCGATGCGAAGACCTTTGCCGAATGGGGAGTCGACTTTCTTAAATACGACTATTGCTATAAACCTAAAAACATCGATGGCCGATTATTATACCGCCGGATGGCCATGGCCTTGCGAAACAGCGGCAGAGATATTCTCTTCAGCGCCTGTAACTGGGGCCTTGATGAGTCACATACGTGGATGCGTTCTGCAGGTGCTTACATGTGGAGATCCACCGGTGACATTCAAGATAACTGGGAATCCATAAAAAAGATTGCCCTCAGCCAGCTTGGGCAGGAATGCTACAGCGGTCCTTATTGTTATAATGACATTGATATGCTGGTCGTTGGTATGTACAACAAAGGTAATGTAGCCTTAGGCGGATGCACTGATGAAGAATACAAAACCCATTTTTCGGTGTGGTGCTTTATGAATTCTCCGCTGATGATTGGCTGCGATGTCCGCAGCATGAATGAGGCAACCAAGGCAATTCTGACCAACAAAGAACTGATAGCGATCAATCAAGACCCGGAAGGCCGGCAGGCATATACAGTAAACGGCTGGTTCAACAATGATGTGGTCCATTATATCAAGCCGCTGGCCAATGGCGATTATGGGATCTGCTCGGTCAATTACAGTGACCGGAGAGCCTGGGCCCATCTCGAGTTCTGGGATATCGGACTGCCCACCATGGCTGGGTACGGATTAGAACTGCGCGATCTCTGGACCGGGGAAAACCTCGGTGTGCAAACCGAATCCTTTGCATCTATCCTCGAACCACACTGCTGTTCGGTTTACCGGGCCAAACTTGTGCCAGTAAAATAGAAAAATTATAGAATCGAGTAGAAAACCGCTCGGGAATCAGCCCAGCGGTTTTCTCCTATAATTTAATGGCTTAAAGCAGGAATTACAGACGAAATTGTAAATAAATACAAGAATAATCAGGAACAAAAGGGGTGTTCACCAGTGGAAATTACCGTGAGCAAAACCACGACCCCAAAACCCAAGCCGAGTGCGTCTGAGCTGGGATTTGGCACAGTGTATACAGATCATATGTTCATCTGGGATTACAGCATCGAAAAAGGCTGGCACAATCCCCGAATTGTACCCTATGGTTCTTTAGAGATAGATCCAGCTTGCATTGTCCTCCATTACGGGCAGGCTGTCTTTGAGGGGATGAAAGCTTACCTGGGACCTGAAGGCGAAGTGCTTTTGTTCCGCCCTGAGATGAACATGGCCCGCCTCAACCGCAGCAGTGAGCGGCTGAGCATTCCCCGTTTCGACGAAGAACTTGCCCTGGAGGCAGTTAAACAGCTGGTTGCTCTCGATCGGGACTGGATCCCCAGTGAACCAGGCACTTCCCTCTATATCCGTCCCTTTATCATCGCCACCGATAATTATCTCGGTGTCCGCCCGTCCCACACTTACAAGTTTATCGTGATTCTCTCGCCGGTTGGATCGTATTACGAAGAAGGCCTTAACCCGGTAAGTATCTACGTGGAGCCCCACTATGTCCGCGCTGTGCGGGGCGGAACCGGGTTCGCCAAAGCGGCTGGAAACTACGCCGGAAGCCTGCTGGCCCAGTTAAATGCCCAGGCTAAAGGATATGCCCAAGTGCTGTGGCTGGATGGTATTGAACGCAAATATGTGGAAGAAGTGGGGACAATGAACGTCTTCTTTAAGATCGGCGGGCGGCTGGTAACTCCCGATCTGAGCGGCAGTATCCTCCCGGGAGTGACCAGAGATTCTATTCTGCAGCTGCTCCGTTTTTGGCAGGTACCTGCCGAAGAGCGGCGGTTGAGCATCGAGGAAGTCTTCCAGGCCCATGACGAAGGCCAGCTGAGCGAAGCTTTCGGCTGCGGCACCGCGGCAGTGGTAAGTCCCATCAGAAGATTGGAGTACAACAATCGAGTGATCGAAATCGGCGGAGGTAAGACGGGAGAGATTACGCAGAAGCTGTACGATACCCTCACCGGAATTCAAACCGGCAGGCTGCCGGATCCCTTTGGGTGGGTAGTGAAAGTGAACATGTGATCCGCACTCACAATATTAGATAAAAGTGCACCTCCACATGTTAGATTGCTTGTATCTAACATGTGGGGTGCACTTTTATGACCGCTGTTTCTTTTAGCTCTACTTGTTTCTTGCGATCCGAAATCCTACGTTAATAAACTTGTAGAGGCCATCCAGGGAATAAAGCCAGATGCCTCCCACTGTCATCCGCTCAGCAGAATCGGAATAGGAGCCGCCGAAAATGAATCTCTCATTTCCGAGCTTCTCATGCCAAGGCTCTTCATAATCATAAATCCATTCGCCAACATTCCCACTCATGTCATATAAGCCGAGGGCGTTCGGCTGCTTCATGGCAACCGGCTGAGTCTTGTCAAGTTCGGGATCATAAGGCCTCAGGCCATCTACATTTGCATCAAACCATGCAACCTTCTCGGTACTCTTAAGATCAGTTACTGGCGCATCAGCTCCGCTTGCATAGCGCCCAGGCAGCCAGTACAGACCATCGATAAGGATGGCATCAGACTTGATCGGCTCAACTGTTGGCTGGTTTGGTCCAAGATACCTGGCGGCCAACTGCCACTCAAACGCTGTCGGCAGCCTAAACCCGGTTGCCTGCTCATGACGATAAATGTTATCGGGCCACCCTAAAGAAGGGCTCCTGAGGGTGCTGTTATTCTTGGTTCTGTAAACAGGAATCAAATCGGTGCCGTGAATTGAACTGTAGTATTCTGTTAACGCATTGCACCAGACAATCGCATCTTCCCATTGGATATTTGTCACTGGTTCCTTATCACTCGAATCGAAGTGGTTTTCACTGCCCCGATAGGCGTTGGTATGAAAGCGGTATCCGTTCGCAACGGCCCATTCCATCACATCGACCCATAATTCATAAGTTACTTCCGTTTCCCCGATCCAGAATTCATGCTCTACCGCCGCGGTGTACTGATCATCGATTCCGAAAGGAAATCTGGCAGCAGGAGCAAGAATCATGCCGAACTCAACACCAGGCATCATCCCAAATACTTCCTCAGCCAAGACATGGCTTAAGCGGTCGCCAACTGCAGGCTCACGTACTTCGACCGCTAGTTCGGTTTCCCCTTTGTCTGCTGAAGCTTCCTGAAGGGGTACTTCCGGGGCAGTTTTTTCAATGTCCTCCTCAGTAGGTATAGGTATTAATTCCGCCTCAATCACTGCTTGTTTACCTAATTCAATCTCCACAACTTCCTCCCAGACTTCATAGCCTTCCTTGCTGATAGTAAGAATGTAGATGCCCGGATCAGCCTCAAGGACAAGGGGAGTGGTTCCTGCAGGCTCATTGTTTAAGGAGACCTTTGCCTCCCGGGGTTGTGAAATAATGATGATTTCACCTGGAGCGACTTCTTCATTGCATCCTGTTAACGCTAGAACCAAGAGTAATAATGGGACTAACTTCAAGACTGCTTTCAAGATTACAACTCCTTTACATAATGATCTGCCAAAATGTGGACTATGTGAGCCCACATATTCATTCGATCAGAACAGGTAAACTCCTACTTTCTGCTGTAATCCTTCGCGCTGATGGTATCCGCTTCCGCCAATAATCCCATCGTTTTGACCATCTCCTTAAGCAAACACCTGCAGATTTCAAAGCAAAGAGTTGGCGTTTAAAAGGAAATCCGGACAGTTGTGATTAAATAATCGATAAAGAAATCACGAGGAGGAAGCTATATGGCGGATTTACAGAACATCATGACCTGAACTTTTGTTTCAGAGACAACACCACCGCAGGACGTTAAAGAGATTCTGCTGGATGATGAAATTGTAGAAGCTGCATACCAAACAATCCGGGACGTAGCAGTAGTTACAAATAAGCGGATCATCATTGCCGATCGCCAGGGCATTACCGGCCGCAAGACTGAGATTTACACCATTCCGTTTAAGTCGATAGTTCTTTATTCCTCAGAAAACAGCGGAATCCTGGACTTAAATGCCGAACTGGAACTGTGGACCCGGGTCAGGCGCTTTAAGCTCAATCTCAACCGCAATGTGGATATCCGCAAGCTGGATCGGATTATTGCGAAATATATTCTTTAACAGATTAGGAGGCTGCCCAATAATTTGAGCAGCCATCCTCCCATGAAAAAAGCCCCT
>DURM01000066.1 GCA_012837335.1 Bacillota bacterium | reverse complement strand
TTACGCCGACAATCAAAGCAGGTAAGAAAACTGAAATCGAATCGATAACACTAACCAAAGACGGCGTTGAAGTTGATTATGAAGTGGGAGCAACCCTTGAAGAAGTTGGCGAATACGAGTTAACAATAGTTGCTAAAGCCGGTACGAAAGATGCGGTATTTACTTACAAATTTGCAATCGTAGAGATAGCCATTGAGATTAAAAACATTGAAGAAGGCAAAATGTATACAGAGATTACACCAGAAGTAACTGTAACAGGTGCTGACAGTTATGTTCTGAAACTGAACGGTGAAGAAATTGATGCCGATAAAGCTATCACTAAACCAGGCAAGTATACCCTTGAAGTAGTGGCAACCGCTGGTGAACAATCCCTCACCAAATCAGTTAGCTTCATTGTTGTTAAGAAAATTTTCGTACATGACGATTCCAAACTGGATGGTTTGTGGCATGACAGAGGCTCTGCTCCAGAGCTGAACGAAGATCCCGCCTACATCAAGGAGGGTGATTTCAGCCTCAAGTTTACAAACCAGGCGGATACAAAGTCTGCTTTCAGATGGAACCGCGATCCGAAAGGCGCCCGCATCTGGCCAGAAGACTGGACTGAATATACGCACTGGTCCATGTGGATCTATATTGAGGATAAAACTCCGTTGAATGAAATCGAATTCGCGCTCGGTACTTCAGCCGGAACACTCAGCAAAAAATGGAGCAGTGATCAGCTTGTAGATGGCTGGAACCTGATTGAAATAGACCTTAAAGACTATGCCGGAGAAAACTGGGAAGCCCTTGGTAATCTCTACTGGGACGACAACGGTGATGGCAAATATGAATCATTCTTGGATATCATCGTAAGAAGCTCTGCAGAAATGACTCTTTACTTTGATCAGGTCACTTGGTATTCAATGGCTGAGTAAATAAAAATCTCGCATGAAAAATGGCTGTTGGTTTTCCAACAGCCATTTTTACGTTCAAAAAACCTCTGCCCCACCAATCGTGAAGCAGAGGCTTAGATTTAGTCTCTACAGGATAGATTAGTCTTCCCAGTACAGGGAAATGTCGTCGTAGTAGTAAACCATTTCAGTCTCACCATCAGCTGTGCGGACTTGGAACTCGATTAAGTCAACATCTTTGCGCATGAAGTATTTTTGCGGATCTGCCATGTCAACTACAACATAGTTCCAGCCATCCTGTAAAATGTCCACTGTGTACATGAAGTTAATCTTGCTGCCGGAGGTAAGCCAGAAACTTACACCGATAGCTGCATCTTCTCTTAACAAGGAAACATCTTCAAAGTAAACCCAGAAGCTTAAGCGGTTATATGCAGTTAAATCACTGATGAAGTTGCTGTGATAATTGCGGAAGCGAACCATTGAGCGCTGGTCGCCAGCTTCCTTAACAACCTTCAGGCTGACATCGCCTTCTTTTACGTAAGCCGGGTCGTAATTGTAAGAAATGATTGCTTTGTTCTCGGTTGTAAAACCATGCACCCGGTTGAAGTTTTCTAAAACATGTCTTGTCTCCTGCGCACTTACAACACCCGCTGCTGCAACAACTAAAGCCAACAATACCAACAAACTGACTGCTCTTTTCATGTGAGTAAATTTCCCCCTTATGTAATATATTTAATGCATACAGCTATATCATAGCATATTGTTAGGTATTTTTAAACACCAATTTACCCAATAAACTGGGGCTTTTCCACAGATTCGCTCAGCATATGCAAATATATAACAAAAAAGGAGCCACTGTTCGTGACTCCGGATATTATTATATTCAGCTGGCCTGCTCCTTAGACTCAGCATCTTCCCTTACAACAACAGTTATTTCTAATACGCGGCGGAAATCAGTCTTGGTTACTGTGACAAACAGATTCCCAAATTCAAAGGTGTCGCCTTCATTGGGAATTCTGCCTAATTCCTGAATTACCCAACCGCTTACTGAAGCTGCATCGGTTTCGTAATCAATATCAAAAAGGTCAAACATTTTATCGATATTAGCACTGCAGAGGATTTTATACTCATGAGTGCCGATCTGTTCAAATTCGTTGATTACCTCATCATGCTCATCCCAGATCTCACCGACCAATTCTTCCAGAATATCTTCAAGCGTTACAATACCTACAGTTCCCCCGAACTCATCTGTTACCACTGCCATATGAGCCTTTGACTGTTTAAGTACTGTAAGCACGTCCGAGATTTTCATCGACTCAGCAATGAAGATCGCCGGCTGCATCACCCGTTTAACCGGTTCGCTGTTGACGACAACCCGGTTGTGGAAATCCTTATAGTGCAGAATACCGATAATGTCATCTATCGTCCCCTGATAAATCGGAATTCTGGAGTAACCGGTTTCCCTGAACAGCTCCATGATTTCCTCGTTCGATGCGGTGATCGGCAGAGCCGCCACATCTACCCTAGGGGTGAGAATATCAACCGCTTCGAGATCATCAAATTCAATGACGCTGCGGATCAGATCCCCTTCATTCTGATTAATGCCGCCATCATGTTCTGCAACTTCCACATAGGTCAGCAGTTCTTCTTCGGTGATTCCCTGGTCTTCCTCTGTGGCAACAGACTCAGTCAAGAACTTAGTCCACTTAGTAAATACATAGTTGATCGGTTTTAACAGCTTGATGCAAAAATTAATGATTGGTGCGGAAAACATCGCAAACTTCTCCGGCGATCCTTTGGCTATAATCTTCGGTGAGATTTCTCCAAAAATCAGCACTAAGATAGTCAGCACCACGGTTGAAATACTTACTCCAGCTTGGCCGAAGTACCGCACAAAAATTACAGTTGCTAAGGAGGCTGCCAGGATATTAACGACATTGTTCCCGATTAAAATTGTTGACAGCAGTTGATCATAATTCTCCGCCAGTTTCAGAGTCAACTCAGCCCGCTTATTTCCTTCAGAAGCCATGTTTTTTAAGCGGATTTTGCTCAGCGCTGAAAATGCGGTCTCAGTCGCCGAAAAATAGGCTGACATTAAAATCAGACCAGCAATGCTGATGATCATCGTTATACTACTACCACTGTCCATTTAAATCTTATTCCCCCATTCGAATAATAAAAAATAATAATATGGTTTTGCGGATAAACTTCCGCTCAACACAGCAGTCGAATGGGTCGTTCCTTAGATAAATTCACCAAGGTTCGAGCATAGAAAAGAATATGCATACACAGCCTCGGCACAGGATCGTCCACTTATCATCCCTCTTTCAAATCTTATTAGAAACATTATATCACGATTTGGCGAAATATGCACACATTTTTTCCGTCCAAACAGGAAAAGCTGCCGCCCAGTCTGGACTGAGCGGCAGCTTCCAATTAACTTAAACCTGTATAATTATTCCTGCCACCAAAGTTCGATTTCATCATAGTAATAAGTCATTTGAGTTCCACCATCTGCAGTCCGAACTTGGAATTCGATTAAGCCAATACTGTTTGGGGATAAAGCTTTTTCCGGATCAGTTAAGTCGATTTCAACATAATTCCAGCCATCGACAAACTGGTCGGAAGTAAAGGCCCAAGTAGGTTTATTTCCATCCGACTGCCAGATGACCACATGCAGCGCGGCATCTGGTCTCAAAAGCGATGCATCCGGGAAGTACACCCAGAAACCTAAGCGGTTAAAACCGGATAAGTCTGATCTGAAATTGCGGTGATAATCCCGGAGACGCACCATGGAGCGGGCGTCAGTACCGGCTTTGTCTACCCGCAGAGCACCATTGCCTTTGAAAACAAAATTATGATTGGTGGTTTGAGCTAAACTCGCATCATTTTCAGTGGAGTATCCATCAAAGATTTCGAAATCATCAAGGAGAACATAATTAGAAACACCTTTACGAATGCTGAAAGATACTGACTGAGATTGGGTAACTCCCTCGGCTGTTGCTGCAGCAGTCAGTGTATACGACCCGTTTTCAGTAATTGGGCTGCCGTCATAAGGATTGCCGTTTAAAGTTAAAGTAACCTCTGCATCTTCCGGATCAACTGCTACCCCAGGAGTAACCGCATCCCCATATACTTTGCCGTCTTCAACACCCGTAATCTTCACAACCGGTCCGGCACTGCATCCGGCAAATAAAACTGCCAGGACAATCAAAGATAAAATACCGAGATTAAATCTTAGGTTTCGCATTAAATATGTACCTCCTCACAGTTTTTTCTCTTGTAATTATAACAAATATTTAGCATTTGTTTAAGTACATATTTACTGCATGTCAATCTTTTTTCGATATTTTTGCCATTATCTCGAGGTTACGATACAAAAGCACTGTAAATCGCCTTAACAGCTTGTTCAAAATCACGGTTGTCGACACCGACAATCAAGTTAATGCCGCCCGAGTTCTGATCGATCATCCGCACATTGATCTGTGCCGCGGCTAAAGCATTGAACAAAGTGGCAGCGATTCCACACTTTTGGGATAGCCCCAAGCCAACTGTGGCAATGAGGGCAATTTGGTCCACAACCTCAATGCGATCGGGATTAAGGCGTTTTGCAATCAGGTCGATAACTTGATCGAGTTTTCCATTAAGCTCCGTCTTTAAAATCACCAGGGAAACCATGTCAATTCCCGAAGGCATATGAGCAAAAGATATATGCATTTCTTCTAAAATAGAGAGCAGCCGCCTCACAAAACCCATTTCCTCGTTCAGCAGCGCTTTTTCAATTTGAATCACCACAAAGTCTTTCTGGCCAGCAATGCCAATGATATCACCACAGTCGCGGGGCTGATTGACTTCTTTCACAATCATCGTGCCGGGCGCATCCGGATCATTGGTATTGCGGATATTAATCGGAATACCTACCTCGCTGACCGGATAAATCGCAGCTTCATGAAGCACATTCGCGCCATTATACGCAAGCTCCCGCAGCTCCCGGTAAGTAATCAAAGATATCTGCTTCGCATCAGGAACAATGCGGGGATCTGTCATGAAAAATCCGGACACATCTGTCCAATTTTCATATAAATCGGCTTTGACACCGCGAGCAATCACTGCTCCGGTAATATCTGAGCCGCCCCGAGGAAAGGTTTTCACCGACCCATCCGGCATGCTGCCGTAGAATCCAGGGATCACAGCTGGCTTTTTCGGATTCAGCTGCCGGCCGACCAGTTCCTCTGTTAATTTCAAATCCAAAAAGCCGTGCTCATTAAAGCGAATCATCTCCTGCGGATCAACAAAGTCAAAGCCTAAATAAGCGGCTAAAATAACCCCGTTGAGAAATTCGCCCCGGCTTGCCGCGTAGTCCGGTTCTGATTCTTTAGGCAGTTGAGCGTAAATCTCGTCCAGCCATGGTTCCAGATTCAAATCCAGCTCTAATCCAGACACAATAACCTGATAGCGCTCCTTAATTTTGACAAACAGGTCATCAAAACTCACGCCTGCGCTGACCCGCTCGTGACACTGGTAAAGCAGATCGGTTACCTTCTCATCTTCCGGACAGCGTCTGCCCGGTGCAGAAGGAATCACCAAACGACGGCTTGGATCCGAGAGAACAATCGCTTTTACTTTTTTAAAGGCTTCAGCTGACGCTAGTGATGTGCCGCCGAACTTAACAACTTTTAATCCCATTCTGACAACATCCTCCCAAACACCAATTACACTACTGCTTCTGCCTCACCCGATGCACAAAGCGGCCGATCCTTTTGACTGCTTCCTCAAGATTGCGCAGGGAATACGCGTACGAAACCCGGATATGACCTTCGCCGCAGCTGCCGAAAGCAGTTCCCGGCACTACAGCCACCCGCTCTTCTTCGAGGAGACGGTTGCAGAATTCCTCACTATTCATTCCCAGAGATTTTATCGACGGGAATACATAAAAAGCGCCTTTGGGTTCAAAGCACTCCAATCCCATCTGGCGAAACGCGTGCACCAAGAATTTGCGCCGCAGATCATATTCGCTGCGCATCATTTCAACTGATTCACTTCCGTTTCGCAGCGCTTCTACTGCGGCATACTGACTGATCGTCGGTGTACACATAATCGTAAACTGATGCACTTTAGTCATGGCAGCGATCAGTTCAGGATCTCCCGCTACATAGCCTAAACGCCATCCGGTCATGGAAAAGGCCTTAGAAAACCCATTGATCACCAGCGTTCGCTCATACATACCCGGAAGCGATGCAATGGAGACGTGTTTCGTTCCATAAGTCAGTTCGCTGTAAATTTCGTCTGAGACAACCAAAAGATCATACTTATCAATAACCCGAGCAATATCAGCTAAATCATGTCTCTCCATAATTGCTCCGGTAGGATTATTAGGATAAGGCAGCACTAAAATCTTGGATTTATCGGTAATGCTGCTTTCTAAATCAGAGCCAGTTAAGCGAAAATCGGTTGCGTTGGTTGTCGGCACAGCAACCGGAACACCTCCTGCCAGGATAACGCAGGGTGCGTAGGAGACATAGGACGGCTCCGGAATTAATACCTCATCGCCGGGCTCGATTACAGCCCGCATAGCCAAATCTATCGCTTCACTGGCCCCGACTGTAATTAAGACCTGATCTTGAGGCCGATAACTCAAATTGTACTGCTGTTCCAAATAGCGGCTTACTTCTTCGCGCAGCTCAAGTAAACCGGAGTTAGAGGTATAGGTAGTCAGTCCCTTTTCCAGGGCATAGATACCTTCTTCCCGGACATGCCAGGGAGTCAGGAAATCAGGTTCGCCCACTCCCAAGGAGACAACATCGTCCATCTGGGCGACAATATCAAAGAATTTGCGAATTCCGGACGGTTTTAAACTCTGCACTCGGCTGTTGATCCAAGATCTGCTCATAACCAGATCGCCGCCCGTTGATCTTTTTCTTCCGGTCCGAAGACAAAGCCCTCCTGTTTATACTTCTTGAGGACAAAGTGAGTTGAGCAGCTCAATACTCCTTCTAACGGCGCCAACTTCTGGGAGACAAACATGGCCACTTCCTTCATGGTTTTACCTTGGATAATCACAGTCAGATCAAAACCACCCGACATCAGGAAAACACTGTTCACCTCCGGATACTGATAGATCCGTTCAGCGATTTTGTCAAAACCCAAGCCACGCTGCGGAGTAACCTTAACCTCGATTAAAGCAGTAACCAGCTCCCGCTGGGTCTTCTCCCAATCAATCACGGTGTGATAGCCCAAAATCGTGCGATTTTTCTCAAGTTTAGTTAAGAGCTCGATCACGTCTTCCTCAGAGATTTCCAGCATCACAGCCAGCTGTTCAACGGAAATCCGACTATTGCGCTCTAGAATTCCGAGAAGCTTCTTTTCCACGCCTGATCCCTCCTGAATCCAGCATAAACTAATATTGCTTAATTTTATCCGATTATGGATAAAAATTCAATACCAAACACCGATTAAATCACGGGAAACAGCAGGCGAGCAAAGTAAATTACTAGGGTGAGAGTAACTGCGCTCAACAGAGTTGAAACCATTACTGCCTGCGAAGCAAAATCAGGACGGTTGTCAAATTCCACTGCAATCAATGCGGTATTGACAGCGGTGGGAACCGATGATGAAATCATTAATGTTTGAGCCACAATGCCGGAAAATCCAAATATCTTAATTAAGAAGAAAGCAAGAACCGGTCCGCCGAGAAGCCGCATCGCCACCGCTAGATAGGTTTCCCGATCTTTAAAGTCAAACGTGGTTCGAGATAGCTGAACGCCTAAGGTTAACAAGGCAATCGAAATTAATCCTTGGCGGACAAACTGCAGTCCCGGCCAAAACGGAGCCTGCGTTAAATCCAGCGGCAGATATTTTAAAATAAGTGCCGTTGGAATTGAATAGACAGTGGGCATATGCAGTATTTTCCGCAGCGATTCCTTCCAATCAAGATAAGCCCGGCCCGCGTTAAAGACCGCAATTGTATTGGTCGTTACATTCTGAATCACCAGCACCATTACCTGAGTAGTCACCGCCAAATCCAGGTAGGGGGTTTGTCCATCAATCACATAGGGATAGCTGCTGAACACCAGCATAATCAAGGGCAGGCCAATATTGCCGGAGTTATAAAACATGACCGCGTTTTTAAAGGCGCTGGTCATGCTCAAGTCATATCCTCTCATTTTCGCTGTCCAGGTACTGACCACGGTATTGACTATCAAGATCGCAATAGCGAACATGAGCGCCTTCAGCATGGTAATGTCTATCGGTGTCGTGTATAAATTTACAAACACAAAAATTGGAACGTAAATATAGAGATTAAACTTAGTCAAAGTAAAGATATCAATTTTGAACGCTCTGCTTAAGATAAAGCCAAGAAATATGAGCGTAAAGATCGGAACAATATTGCTGCCTAAAATATAGAAGAAAACCTGCATTATATCAATCCTTTGGACAAAGTATTCGGCATTCCCTTAGATAATACAACTTATCTGCCATTTTGCCAAGTAGATGTTCAAAAGTGTAGGAATCTGTCGAAATGTTGTCAGCAGTAAAAAAAGGAGATCGATTTTAGGTGTAGAAGTATGATCCCAAGTCAACTATGATAGTCGTAGCTATACAATCCTGACTATGATAGCCGGGTACTCATGACTTCTGCAGGTATGTTTTACTTCAAAACCGATCAGCTAAGCTGCGAACTGAAAGGAGCATGCTCATGCTACACCTTTCCACTCAACTCGAGCCGACTGTGAGTACCAAAATCTTAGTTGGTTCATCAGATCCTGTCCTGTTAAAAGTTTTGCGGCAGTTTCTCCCGGATCAGCACGAACTGATTGAGGTTCATTCCAGCCATGAAGTGCTGCATGCAGCGCAGGAGGCTTCGGTAGCCCTAATTGTTCTTGATCTAGAAACCTTAGGACTTGATGGTAGTTTAGCATCAAGGATCATTCGCAACCGCAGCAAAACCAGGCACATTCCATTAATAGTGCTCTATCTGGGCGAACACCAGTTAGTCCATACCATTGACAACTGTGAGGGATGCATCGATTACATCGCCAAGCCCTGCAAGCCGGAAGTTCTGCTGTGGAAAGTACAGGGTTTTTTAAACTTCCGCTGTTATTTAAATCAGATTAAGCAGGAGCCGCACCATGATCACCTAACCACTCCTCAATGTCAAATACCTCAGGACAAGGATTCAATCTGCGGCCCTTTGGAACAGTTCATCCAATTTAACAGCTGCAATCTATCCAATCAACTGGCAGCCTGCGTCGCCCACGAAATCAAAAACCCCATGACCACAATGCACGCTCTCCTGGATCTCGCCAGATTAACCAGAAGCCCCCTCGATCATGATAAAATTGAAATACTGATCAGCGAACTCGACCGCATTAATACTATTTTATCTAACTATCTGACGATCAATAAAGTTAAACGCAGCGAAAGAGCAGAGTACCACCTCGAAGAAATTGTCGAGGATATGCGGTATCTCCTCGATGCAAAAGGTACACGCGAGCACAAAAACATTGTCTATAATCTTAAAGCTTGTCCGCCAGTTTATGTTAACTACAACGATATCACCCAGCTGCTCCTCAATCTTGCTCTTAACGGACTAGAAGCAATGGACGAAGCAGGTAAAACTCTTACCATTACAACTAGGTATGAGGCGCACAATGTGGAGCTGGTGGTCCGCGATCAGGGTCCGGGCATACCCCGAGAAGCGCTGAATAGAATCTGGGAACCCTTTTTCACTACCAAATCCGGCGGTTCCGGATTAGGATTAGCAATCTGCCGCTCTCTGGCTAAACGCAACGACGCGTCACTCGCGGTCGAAACTAGCCCCAGGGGTACAGCCTTTATTATCAGTTTTGTGCCTGTTTCAGCCAAGAAGTTAGTTCTTGATTAAGTTCGGTAACCAGCTTGTGTTTCTGCTCTGCTGGTAAGAACGCGGCCTCCGCTCCGGTCAGGACAATCGCAGCGATTTCAGCAGGCGTAAAATTAAACTGCTCCCCAATCAGCTCGTACTCTGAAGAAATCGTGATGGAGGATGTGGTAGGATCATCATCACCGAGACTCACTTTTACTCCCCAATCATATAGTCTGCGAATGGGATGGACAGCCAGCTCCGGCACCGCCCGCGTGTGGACATTGCTGGTGGGACACACTTCCAGTGTGACGCCCGCCTTTTTTACTGCCTCCATTAAGCTTGTGTTATCCGCTATCTGAATACCGTGACCGATCCGATCAGCGCCCAAAACTTCAATCGCCTCCAAGACGCGGCTGCCATCGCCGACTTCTCCCGCGTGAACAGTAATACCCAGTCCACTTTTCTTAGCTGTCTTGAATGCCTCGGCAAAAATATCGGCAGGATATGCCGCTTCATCTCCCGCAATGTCAAAGCCGGCTGCACCCTGCTCGATATATTCCGCAGCAGTTCTAGCAAGGATCAGATTCTGCTTGGGCTCATGCTGTCTAAGGGCACAGACAATCAAGCGGGCGGTAATCGGATACCTGCTGCAAGCCTGATTGATCCCGGAAAGCGTTTCTTCAATTACATTTCTAAGGGAACGCTCCGGCGTCACATGGAGCCAGGGACCAAACCTGATCTCTAAATAGCGCACATTCTGCCGGTAAGCATCTTCAACCGCTTCATAGGCCATCCGCTCTAAAACTCCCGGAAATTTAGACACCTCAAGGGAGCGGTCAACTTTAACCAGAAAATCGGCCAGGCTTTTGTCCTCATCAGAAACCTGCAGATAATCTGCTGCATCCTCTAAAGTTCGCACTGGAATCGGAAGCATGTGGGTAGATGCTATCTCCAAAAAAGTCTCCAGCCGAATCGCACCTTCCAAGTGGTGATGCAGATTTACTTTCGGCAGTTTTACCCAAATATCATTGGTTTTCATATTTTCACCCCATCCCCTGCATTTATTGATTATTTCGCCAAAAAGCGCCGAAAGCCTTGCAAAATGGGAACCGGGCACTACAGCAAATCTATCTTCTTCTCCATATATTGTAACCGAGTAGAAACTATTTGATCTGGTTTCAAATCCAAAGGAGGGAAAACCATGGGTATTCAGCGCTGCAGCTGCTGTGATCAATATGATTTTTATCAAGGCAGGAATGCCAGAATCTTTGTAGAGAGCATCGAAGATGATTTTGACTTAGGATTGGACGGTACCCAAATTTTTGAAGTGCTTCAGGTGGGCTGTGATTGTATTGTAGTAGCCGATGAAGACGATCGCCGCATTACCATCGACTGCAGAAAAATTGTTGCTATTGTCGGTGCACCAGGCACTGCTAATGAAAACCTCGCCTAAATCGCTGCAGGCAGTATCATAAGCAAAAAGCTGGGAGGGCAGTTTTAGCGCTGCCCTTTCAGCTTTTTTGCAGCCAGATAGCGTCCGTAGACAATCGGACGGAGATAAATTTTTTTCAGCAGCTCTTCGTCGGCGTAGTCTTCAAATAAATCGCGGCGGGGTTTGCCGTTGATTTCAATAATCCAAGGCTGGTTCTTGTTATCTACCAGGAAATCCACGCTTAGTTCCGCAAAGTGGCCTAACCTTCGTTCTAGAAGCTCAGCCGCCTGATAGGCGATTGAACCCAGCTTCCGGGGTAAAGTCGGCAATCCAACCTGCCGCAGAAGTTCTTCCCCGTCTACAGTCTTGTAAACAAAATTACTGACAAAATAGTTTAAGCGGGTAATGCGGCTCATTACCGCTGTTGTTTCCCAAGCTCCCCGACCTCCCCGCTGCAGCAGCAGCCGCAGGTCAAAATAGCGTCCATTATACTTAAGGGGTTCGATCCACCGCTGTACCAAATATCCGCTCTTAGTCTGGGAATTCAGTTCCTCTGTCCAAGCTCGTAAGCCCTGGAGTCGGTCAAAACGGAATCTAGGACTGCGAAGTGTTTCGACAAAGACCTCCCAGCCATTTTCCCCCTGCTCAATCAGAAAGATATCGAGGCCGTAGTGCCCATAAACCGGTTTGAGAACAACCCGACTCTGGTTATCGAGAAGCATTTTAAGGTTATCCCAGCTGTATCCATAAGTGGCCGGCAGGTATTCCTTCAGTTTAGAGCGGGCGAGCAGATTGGCTACCACACTCTTATCGAGGCGGTTTTCATGGTTATAGACATGATTTGTGCCGAGCTCCTTAACCAATCTCGCGATTGTCTTGGGATTTGTGCCGTAGAGACGGTTGTAAACCGCATCCGGAAGCCGCGTTTCCCCTCTCTCCCACTCTCCATCCTTAAACACTAAACCGCGGATCTTGTCTCGCATCCAATCAATCCCATAGGGTGTAAAAACCACCAGCTCAACTCCAAGCTCGGTTAATTCTTCTTCCAGCTCAAAATAGATGTGATAGCTGTCTTCCACCCAGCCTAAAGAAATAGTTATGATACCGATTAGAGGTTTGTTTTTCAATTTGATCACCGTTCTAATATATGCAGCTCGAGATTTCCCGCCACTTTTTACAAAAACTGCGTTGACTCTTGATTGACAAAGTGCTATGATTTAATTGCTACTAACAATTAAGTTAATAAAAAGGTTGCAAAATTTAGGTGAATTCATCAGTTGTTTTTGATGAAAGAACCAAACTTAATTGCACAATGAAAATAAGTGGGTGAACCTATGGGCCGCATAAAAGCCGATCTGCTCTACATGAAAGAGCTGAACCGCCGGCTTATCCTTGACACTATTCGGCAGCATGGAGAAATCAGCCGCGCTGAAATCGCCAAAACTACAAAGCTTAATCCTTCCACTGTTACCCGCATCATCGCAGATTTAATCGAAGAGGGTTTCGTCCGGGAAACCGGATACGCAGATTCCCATGGCGGAC
Organism: Bacillota bacterium; assembly: GCA_012837335.1. Lineage (NCBI taxonomy): Bacteria > Bacillati > Bacillota > Bacillota bacterium. Next base: position 23,505 of record DURM01000066.1, on the reverse strand, counting down.
GCAAGCCAATCCTAGTGGATTTAGTTCCAGACGCAGCTTTCATTATCGGGATAAACGTAGAAACAAACTTAGTCATCGGAATTGTTTCTAACCTGGTTGGAGACATCATTTACAATATCCACCTGCCTTTACCATCACACAGTAAAGAGGATGTGCTGGGTGCAATCATTAGAGCTGTGGACTGGCTGCTTGATCAGGCCGCCGGTTCCGATCAAGAGATTATCGGGATCGGTGTTGCCATGCACGGCTTAGTGGACAGTGCAAAAGGCATCGCGCTCTTTCCCCCGGCTTTCGGCTGGAAAGATCTTCCCCTTGGTGAACTCCTGGAAAAACGCTTTAACATGCCGGTGCGGCTGGAAAACAACGCCAGAGCCATGGCCTTGGGCGAGTGGTGGTTTGGGGCAGGCCGCAATTCCACTAACTTTATTGCTTTAAAAGTAGGCTATGGAATCGGATCCGGTATCATTCTCAACGGCCAGATCTTTAGGGGTGTTGATTTTACAGCCGGAGAGATTGGTCACACGACCGTGACCATCGACGGTCCACTATGTGATTGTGGGAACTATGGCTGCTTGGAAGCATTGGCATCGGTCAATGCCTTGGTGAGAAACGCCGCACGGGCGTTAAAATCCGGGCAGGACAGTAAAATCCTCGAGTTAGCGGGAGCAGCTGACGCAGTACAGCCCCAGCATATTTTTACAGCTGCAGCTCAAAACGATCCTTTAGCGATCCGGCTGCTGCAGGAAACTGGGCGCTATTTAGGAATTGCCCTCGCCAGCCTCACCAATGTCCTCAATCCAACCAAGATTCTGATTGGAGGAGACCTGGCACCGGCGCTGGACTTCATTCTCCCTACTCTAACTGAAACGGTTCAGACCAGAGCTATGGAAATCCCTGCCCAAAGGCTGGAAATTCGCGGCGTTGAGCTTGGTGAGTATTCTCCAGCAATCGGAGCAGTAACTTTAATTTTGGAAGATATGTTTAAACCAATAAGTTAATTAGAAAGGAAATCTAGCATGAAGAAATTAAACCGCACTAATTTCAATTCTAACCGCTATCCTGAGCGCGTTATTCAATTTGGTGAAGGGAACTTTTTAAGAGCATTCGTTGATTGGATGATCGACCACGCCAACCAGGCAGGCATATTCCAAGGCAGCGTGGTTGTTGTGCAGCCAATTGCCCAAGGGCTGGCTGATAAAATCAACGAGCAGGATGGTTTGTTTACAGTTGTTACCAGAGGACTCCAAAACGGAAAACCGGTTGTTAAACGTAATCTTGTTTCCTCAATCAGCCGGGCTTTAAATGCTGTCAGTGAGTGGGAGCAAGTGTTGGCCTGCGCTGCCGATCCAGATATCGATATCTTGGTTTCTAACACTACCGAAGCGGGCATTACTTATGTTCCCACAGATAGTTTGGAACAAACCCCGCCCAGCTCTTTCCCGGGCAAGGTCTGCGCTTACCTCTATCACCGCTACAAAACCTTTGCTGGTGCTCAAGACAAGGGTATGCTGATCCTTCCCTGCGAACTGATTGAAAACAATGGCGGAAACCTCCAAGAAATTGTAATCAAGCTCGCGGAAGACTGGAAGCTGGAGGCTGAGTTTATTGACTGGATTAAAACTGCCAACGTCTTCTGCAACACCTTAGTTGACAGAATCGTGACCGGCTACCCAGGCGTGGAGGAAGTTGCTGAGATCTGCGCTGAATTAGAATATGACGATCAGCTTTTAACCACCGCTGAGATTTTCCATCTCTGGGTTATTGAAGCTCCTAACGGCACCAGCGCCAGATTCCCGCTCCACGAAGCTGGTTTGAATGTTAAATGGGTCGAGGATCTGACTCCGTACCGGACTCAAAAAGTGCGGATTCTTAATGGAGCTCACACCTCAAGCTATGCCCTCTCCTATTTAGCCGGGTTTGACCATGTCAGGGAAGCGACTGAAGACAAAATTGTGGGCGAGTTTATTAAATCAGTTGTTTTCTCGGAAATCATTCCTACCGTTGCAATGGGTCAAGATGAGTTGAGCGAGTTTGCGGCAGAAGTTATCCAGCGCTTTAAAAATCCATTTATCCAGCACCGCTGGCTCGATATTTCTTTAAACGCAGTCTCGAAGTTTAAGGCCAGAGTTCTGCCTTCTCTGCTGCCCTATCTCGAAAAAGAGCAGGTTCCTCCGCTGTTAAGCTTAGCTTTTGCTGGATTGATCAATTTCTACCGCAGCAATGAATTAACTGCTGACGGACTCGCCTGCGCTAACTTTGAGCGGGAATACACCGTCCGCGATGACCGGGCAGCTCTGGAATTCTTTGACGAATTGTGGCGCTCGGCGGGCGACAACTACACAGCTGTTGCTGAGCAGGTCCTGTCTCAAACCGATTTTTGGGGCGATGATCTGACTAAATATCATGAGTTGGTAGGTCAAATCGCATCCTATCTCGAATCTATGAATACAGTGGGTGTAGTCAAAACTATTGAAGCTGCACTGGAAAAATCAAGCAGGAGCGTGGACTATGTTCAGACATATTAAAATCAATCCCAGTGATAACGTAGCTGTAGCCCTCACCCAGCTCAGTGCCGGCACTGAGCTGGTGATTGACGATGTAAAAATTATACTCAAAGCCGATATCCCGCAAGCCCACAAATTTGCGATCACTGACATCGAAGCTGGAGCCGACATCATTAAATACGGCTCCAGTATTGGCCATGCGACTGAGGCAATTTCTCCCGGTGAGCATGTTCACACCCATAACTGCAAAACCAATCTTAACAGCACTTTGGAATACCAGTATAACCCGGAAGCCCCTGTAGAGCTGCCGAAGCCAAAAGCAGGCAGCTTTATGGGCTACCTCCGCAGCGATGGCCAAGCCGGGGTCCGCAATGAAATCTGGATTATTCCAACTGTGGGATGCACCAATCAAACGGCTGAAATCATTGCTAAGCAGGCAAATGCTGTAATCGCCGCAGAACCTTGGGGACAAAATGTTGATGGGGTCTACGCCTTCCCCCATCCCTTCGGCTGCTCGCAGCTGGGAGATGACCATCTCAATACCCAGAAAATCTTATGCGGCCTAGCCAAGCATCCGAACGCAGCCGGAGTCTTAATCCTGGGTCTTGGCTGCGAAAATAATCAAGTTAATCAGATGAAGGATGCCCTGGGCGACTACGATCCCAACCGGATCAAATTCCTGGTTACCCAAGAAGTTGAGGATGAGATTGACGCAGGTACAGAAATTGTCCTGGACTTGGCTAAACAGGCCAGCGCTGCTCAAAGACAGGAACTGCCTTTAACCTATCTCAAAGTCGGCTTAAAATGCGGCGGTTCCGACGGCTTATCTGGTGTTACTGCGAATCCTCTAGTAGGCTGGATCTCAGACTACACAGTTGCGGCCGGAGGCACCAGTGTTTTAACTGAAGTTCCGGAGATGTTCGGAGCTGAACATCTGCTCATGAACCGCGCTGTGGACGAAAATGTCTTTGAAGATGTTGTAAAGCTGATCAATGATTTTAAGGAGTACTTTATCAGTCACAACCAACCGGTCTATGAAAACCCTTCACCGGGTAACCGGGAAGGAGGAATTACAACCTTGGAGGACAAATCATTAGGTTGTACTGAAAAAGGCGGTAGAGGTCAAGTTGTAGCCGTTCACAACTACGGCGAAGCAGCCTCGAAACCGGGTCTTAACCTGCTCTGCAGCCCAGGCAATGATATTGTAGCTGTAACAGCACTGGCGGCAGCGGGATGCCAGATTATCCTGTTTACCACAGGCAGAGGCACTCCTCTTGGCACCTGCGTGCCTGTGATTAAAATTGCTACCAATACCCAACTATATAATAAGAAACAGCATTGGATCGATTTCAACGCCGGAATTCTCACTGAAGGAGTCAGGATGGAAGAAGCGGCAGATCAGCTGTTCGACACCGTAATTGCTACCGCAAATGGCGCAAAGACAAAAGCTGAACAGATGGGTTTTCGTGAAATTGCCATCTGGAAAGATGGTGTTACACTATAAAATAAAATTCAAGGAGGAGTTGAAGTATGACAGCAAGCAGCAGCTGGCGGTCTGGATTCCCTCAATCCGGGAACGATACTGCGGCACTCTACACTCAGCTGACAACGAGCGCAGATGCGTCTGTTTATAAGCGGTCTGTACAGCTGGTCGATGGCGAAGTCTTTTTTATGGTGCAGGAGGGCTTGGAAAGAAAGCTGGTAGTTGTAGGCGAAAAATCCGCTGACAAGTTTACCGGAACAGAAGACCAAGTCAATGGATATCAGGTGAAAGTATGCCCTTTGACTACCGATAACCGCAAGGCTCTTCAGGCCATTTTTGACTGGCTGGTTCCCCGGGCGGTTGGAACTGAAATTGCTTCAATCGGACTGGGAGACAGACTAGGGTTGGCATCTCCGGGACATATTGCTGCGGTGCGCAGTCGCGATGTAATGCCTATCCTGGCCCAGCAGTCCATCAGAGAGCTGGATCTTACCGGCCGCAATTATACGGAAGTGCTGGATGCAGCAGCATGGGCGGTATTTCAAGAAGGATACACCAAGGGCTACGGCGCCGATGGCGATCACTTGAAAAAGCCCAGCGATGTGCAGATGGCTCTCGATCTTGGTTTCAGCATGATTACCCTGGACTGCAGCGAGCATATCAATGATAAAGTCAGCTCATTCAGCGACGCCGAGGTTGATGCCGAATACGAAAAACTTGACTCGAACCTGCGAGCGCATTTTGAAAAGACCTATCTAAACCAAAAGTTTACTCTTAAGAGCGGCAGTACAGTTAAGTTTGCAGCTGACAGTTTCCGCAGAATGGTTTTAGTTTACGTTCATGCCCTTGATTTTGCTGAAGATGTCTACAAGAATATCGTTGTGCCCACTAATCGCGAAATTGACTTTGAGATGAGTATCGACGAAGTAGCAACGCCCACAACTCCTCAGGACCATTTCTTTGTTGCAAATGAACTGATCGCACGCGGTGTTAAATTCAACAGCGTCGCCCCAAGATTTGTCGGCGAATTCCAAAAAGGCATTGATTACATTGGCGATCCAAAGCAGTTTGAAGCAGAGTTTAAGATTCATGCCGAAATAGCTGATCACTTCGGCTACAAGGTCAGCGTTCACTCCGGCAGCGATAAATTCATGGTCTTCGGTATTGTCGGCAAATACACCAAAGGCCGCTTCCACGTTAAAACAGCCGGTACTAACTGGTTAGAAGCTGTTCGAGTGATTGCCATGGTTAATCCGGGACTCTACCGCGAAATGCACCAATATGCGCTCAATAATCTGGATGAAGCTAAGAAGTACTATCACGTTACCTTTGATCCAGCAGCTATTCCCAGTCTGGATGATTTGAGCGACGAGGAACTTCCGGACTTAATGAATCAGGACGCCGCCCGCCAAGCAATCCATATTACCTACGGCATCCTGCTCCAGGCTAAAAACGCAGACGGCAGCTATTTGTTCAAAGACCGGTTTTATCGCGACCTGATTACTAACAGTGATTTGTATTCTGAACGCTTGAGAACCCATATCGGCAAGCACTTAGACCTGTTAAATGTAAAAGAAAAGTAAGGAGGCTTTGCAAATGATTACTGATAAAAATGTTTTACGCGATGTAGTTGTAAGAGAAGTAAATAATGTCCAGATTACTGATATCCACACCCATATTTATCCGGGTCACTTTGGTGATCTGCTGCTCTGGGGTGTTGACGAGCTGCTCACCTACCACTACCTGATCGCAGAATACTTCCGCTACAGCAACATGAGCTACGCAGACTTTTTTGCCCTGTCCAAGCGGGAGCAGGCTGACCTGATCTGGCAGACTCTTTTTCTGGATCACTCGCCTGTCAGTGAAGCGCAGCGCGGTGTGCTGACCGTACTTAATGAACTTGGCCTGGATGTTCAATCCCGGGATCTGGCAAGTTTCCGCGCATACTTTGAAAAAATGAGCACCCAAGAATATGTTGACAAAGTATTCGAAGTTGCTGGTGTTAAAAACGTAGTAATGACTAACGACCCGTTTGATCCTCTGGAAAAACCGTTCTGGGATACCGAAGGCAACAGCGACAGCCGCTTTAAAGCAGCTTTAAGAATTGACCCGCTGCTGAACGAGTACCCAACATCCTACAAGAAACTGCAGGATTGGGGCTATGACGTGTCCCTCGATTTAGATCAAAAATCAATTGACGAGATCAAGAGATTCTTAACCGACTGGATTAAGAAAATGGATGCGCTGTATCTGGCAGTATCATTACCACCGAGCTACACAGTTCCGGAAGATTCACTCCGCTCCAGAATTGTAGAGCAGTGCATTATTCCGGTCTGCCGCGAGCAGAACATTCCGTTCGCAATGATGATTGGTGTGAAGAAACTCGTTAATTACCAGCTGGGATTAGCAGGAGACTCCGTCGGCAAAGCAGATATTGCTACCGTCGAGTATCTCTGCCGCACATATCCGGAAAACAAATTCATGGTTACTCTCCTTTCCAGAGAGAATCAGCATGAGCTGGCAATTACCGCTCGCAAGTTCCGCAACTTGATGATTTTCGGCTGCTGGTGGTTCTTGAACAACCCAAGCGTCATTGACGAAATGACCCGCGTCAGAATGGAAACTCTGGGACTTTCCTTTATCCCGCAGCATTCCGACGCTCGCGTCCTTGACCAGCTGATTTACAAATGGAACCACTCCCGCAAATTAATCGCAGAAGTATTAATCGACAAATACAGCGATATTATGGATGCAGGTTGGGCAGTCACAGAAGCAGAAATCAAGCGCGATGTAGAAGACCTCTTCGGAGCAAACTTCTGGCGCTTTATTGAACGGGAAAACAATTAATCTAAACCAAAAAACTAAAGCTGTGGTTAGGACTTTGCTAGTCCTGCCACAGCTTTCTTATTACCTTGTTTACGGCATTGGTCCCGGATGTGCCTCGACTAAACCGACAATTTGACTGCAGAAGAGAATCGCGGTTTGGGTACCGCCGATATCTACTACAAACCGCCTGACGACAATATAGTTGACTCCAACATCAACTAACTGCCACTGCACATCATAAAATGCCTCTGTATCGTTTTCGGTGTAGATAAAGAACCAATCATTAATAAACTGCTCCAGCACATCAGGACAGATGCATCGACTGTTTAAGCCCACAAAATCACTCCTTCGTCTCAGGTTAGCATCTCATGCACTAACACTATATGACTGTGAATTTTGTGGGATACAAAATTAGGAATCCAGTCCTAGTGAAGGATAATAGCGGTAGTTCTCCAAATTGACCACCTTCCCAGCTGCAGCCCAATCTACATTATCCTGATGGGGCAGAATCTCACCCTGATATAGATGGACGAATAACTCCTCCAGGTGATCCACATAGATTGTGTCCGATTTGGGATCATGGATCACAATCTCTTCGGGAAGTGTCTTAATCTCAGGCATGCATTCCTGGGCTCCATTAATGCAGATGGTCTGGGTTAAAGACGCGTCAATGCCGCAGGGGACGATCCCTTCTCCCCTCACCGCATCAACCATCATCCACAGCTTCCGCCGGGGATTCAGTTTAGGGTTGCCGTAAGATTTCCAAGTGCCATCGTTGTATTTAACCGTGATATTAGGTTCTGATGAGCCTTCATTGTAGCGAACTACTGCATCACTGAAGCGGTATTCGAAGATTGGCCCGATGCTGGTTTTCACCGCGTGACTGGCATAAAACAAAATTTCAGTTCCACCAGTTGTAACCGCTCTCACAGCGCAGGTATCAAAGTTTTCGATTCGATTGGCTCGATACAGCTCAGCCTCAACCTGCTTTAGAGATGCGCTATGATCAATCCGATCACCGAGAATAAAGAACATGTTGTGGAGGAAATGAGCGGTGGCGTTATTGGCGACACTGTCTAAGACCCAGCTGCCGTCAGGCGCTTTCATCCTCCCTGCCCAACCGCGGGAATAGTAGGTTAGGTTCCGCGGCCATAAAACTAAGGTTTTCAAAAGCTCCGGATGACCAAGCTTTCCAGCTAAAATGTCCTGCTTTAAGCTCAGGATTGGTTCGCTGAATGACCACTGATAACCAATCCCTACCAGCTTATCAGCATGCTCCTGGGCTTCTTTCATCTTCAGCGCTTCCTGAACCACAGCGCTGACCGGCTTCTCACACAGCACATGACTGCCGTTAGCAAGAGCTGTCGTGGTCTGCTCGCAGTGGAAATGGATCGGTGATGAAATCACAGCCAGATCGGCTTTATGCTCGGCATAAAACTCATTAAGTGTATTGTAAATCGGAATCTGCAGCTCGCGCAGCCTCGCAATCCCCTCATAATTATTAGGATAAGGATCGACAACTCCGGCAATAACCACGTCATCCCGCCCGGCTTGTAACAGCTGGTCGACATAACCGCTGCCGTATCCTCCGATTCCCACCAGCACAACCGCAACTTGTTTCACCCAGCCCACTCCCTTATCCGCGATAGTTTGCTTTTACCTTTTCCACAATTTCCTCATCACTATTACTTTCGGCAACAATGGCCGAAAACTCCTCCGCAGTTAGGCTCAATTTTTTCAACAAATCCTGATCTTTCGGACAGGGATAAATGTAATCCTCGATCGTTCCATCTGCTTTTGCCCTGGCTTTATCAATCATTCTGGCCAGCCAAGGAATTCCTCCCAGAACAATGCTGCCATCTCTCGGTTCGAAACTCATTGTGACACCTCCGCATTCTGGTTAAATTCATTCTAATTAAAGGTTATCAAAGTTTTAGGTGAAAAACAATGACAAGTATGAGAATTTATTATTATAATTAGAAGGATTTCCAGGAATTGTCTGGAATCTAATTAATAGCTGGAAACGATGACGGACAGTTTCAGGAGTGGGCACTGGAAACTGTCTCGAGTTAGTAGTGCAACCGACCAAGCTATGCTGGTCGGTTTTTTCGTTTTTTAATTTAATATTACATCTCATTATTATGGTACGTAACTGAACTAAATGTTATGCAAAATAGGGGGGATTAAGTGCCTTACTTGGTTTTTAAAGAAATTTGGACTCCGCTGAAGTTATTTAGAATCCGGTTTTTTAGAGAAGTGGAATCTAAACAGTTATACATCAAGATTGGTAATAAAAGGCGCAGACGTTTTGGGCGGGGGAAAGCAGCATAACATTTCGTGAGCGGCAGCTCTAACGCCCACATTAGAGCTGCCGTTTGATCAACTCATGGTTAAAGAACTCATACCATGAGTTTTTTTTATAATTTGACGGATACTAGTTATGGATCACAGTAAAGGAGGTGCCAGCTTTGCCTCATGTCTACTGCAGTGTAGATAACTGCCACTATTGGGCACAGGGAAATGTCTGTCATGCATCCGAGATTCTAGTCACAGCCGATGCCTGGGCAGCAGAAGCCCCGGATACAATGGATGCTTCGCAGCATATGGAAGTTCCAACAGCGAGTGCCCAAACCTGTATGGATACCTGCTGTAAAACTTTTGTCGCAAAAGGTTCGGATGCCGTTGAAGTGGATAATATAACCAAAAATTGAAATGAGGAGCTTCCGCTCCTCATTAAACTCTTATAGATCTGATTCGTCCTCATACCCGTTGGGGTTATTAACCTGCCAGCGCCAAGAATCCTCACACATCTGCAGGATATCCCGCTCTGCCTCCCAACCAAGTTCTTGTTTTGCCTTGGTCGGATCGGCGTAGCACTCAGCAACGTCACCGGCCCGCCGCTCGGTAATCACATAGGGAATATCTTTCCCTGAAGCTTTGGCGAACGCTTCTACTACCTCCAGCACGCTGTATCCTCTGCCGGTGCCGAGATTATAGATGTAAACACCGCTGGCCTTGTCTATTTTTTCCAGCGCTCTTAAATGACCGATCGAAAGATCCACAACATGGATATAATCCCTGACCCCAGTTCCGTCTTTGGTTGGATAATCATCGCCAAAGACCCGCAGCTGCGGCAACTTACCAACTGCCACTTGGGTAATATAAGGCATTAAGTTGTTGGGAATACCATTCGGATCTTCACCGATGCGGCCGCTGGCATGAGCACCAATCGGATTGAAATAGCGCAGCAGCGCAATGCTCCACTGCGGATCAGCCTGCTGCAGATCCTGAAGAATCTGCTCGATCATGAGTTTAGTTCTTCCATAAGGATTAGTAGGCGCTAAGGGAAAATCCTCGGAAATCGGCACCCGTTCCGGCATACCGTATACGGTGGCAGAAGAGCTGAATACCATTTTCTTTACGCCATATTCCTGCATCACTTCGCACAAAACCAAAGTTCCGGTTACATTGTTGTGATAGTAGTGTAACGGAATTTCTACTGACTCGCCTACTGCTTTGAGTCCTGCAAAATGAATAACTGCGTTGATGCGGTTATCCATAAAAACTGCAGATAAAGCAGGCTTATCCAGAATATCAACCGGATAAAAGCGAAAATCTCTGCCGGTGAGGGCGCGAATTCTCTTGATCGCTTCCGGTTTGCTGTTGGATAAATTATCCACAACCACAATGTCATACCCTGCATTCAAAAGCTCTACGCAGGTGTGGCTCCCAATGTAGCCTGCTCCGCCTGTTACCAGTATTGCCATCCTAATCCCTCCATAAAGATCGTCACATATATATGATAATCCTTCCAGCATTAATTATCTACCATTTTACAGAAAATTAAAACGGATTTTACTAAACTGCTGGTTAAACAAACAACTGCGGTTCATTGACGATCCCAGTCATCATTTCATCAACAATTCTGAGCTGTTCTTCGGTTCCTGTTACCGCTAGCCGGTAACTGCCTTCCGCTCCCGATACTCCGCCGGCAGCGATCAGATCCGCATCTGCTCCAGTTAAGATTTTAACCGCTTCCAGTTCAGTTATGATTCTGCCCCGCACCGGAAACAGCCGCGGTCCGGAAGCATTGCCTGCATTTACCTTTGCGGCTATGGTTCCAATCGAACTGAACACGCGTTTTTCTAAACCAACCGGAATAATCAGCTCAACTCTGCGGCCAATTACTGCCTGCATTGCCACCCCCGTAGTACCCGCTTTGGTATCCCCAACCATAACTGCAGCTTCCTGGTCCTGCAGATTCACGGCATTGGCACCTTTAATGATAAGATCACCGGGATTAAGACTGTCGACAATATCCCGCAGGGTCAGTCCCTGTTCCCACCTACCTGCTTTTATGACTACATCACCTAAAAACTCTTCCCCTTCTGCCTCCATATAAGTTTCGTAATCAGGAGGCAGCGTAATACCACGGAAGAAACGCTTGATATCAAACTTGTCCTTTTGGCCCAGCAGCTCCAGCACTGCTTCAGCTATGTAGCCATTAGTGGTGCCGGCAGTAATAACAACTGTTCTTTCAGCGAGTGCTTCCCTAAACTCAGGCAGTTCTAGCACTGCTTTGGCAATTAAACGCTTTCCTGCCGCAACCGATAGCCAATACTGCTGTGTTAACTCCACTGTGAAACCCTCCTTGTGAATGTGGTCTCCATCTTAATATTTTCAGCACAGCCGCGGTTAATCCTGCTGTAATAAAAACGACAGGTTTGCGCCATCAGTCCAGGCCGCTCAACCTGTCGTTGCCATTCACTTGTACTGCCAGCCTGCTATTCCGTGGTGCTGGCCGCTTCGGTATCTGCCGGTTCCAGCTCGGGTACAACCGGAGCATGCCTTACCAGCTGAAAGTCAGGAAGAATCCGCTGAATCCATGCTTCAGTTTCTACCGGTCCTGCCGGGAAGCTTCCCATCATAAACTCTTGAATGATGCCCGTAATAACTTCCTGCTCGACCGGAGTGGGAGGAGCGATGAAGATCCGCTCATGCTTGGTAGGATTACTACGCACTTCCTCGGTTGTCAGCAGCTCTTCATATAACTTTTCCCCAGGCCGCATTCCTGTGATCACAATGCCGATATCATCAACTTCAAATCCGGATAAGCGGATCAAAGTCTTGGCTAGGTCCATAATCTTCACTGGCTCACCCATATCCAAGACAAAGATTTCACCATCAGAGGCAAATGCACCCGCTTGAATAATCAGCTGAACAGCCTCGGGAATAGTCATAAAGTAGCGAACCATCTCTTCATGGGTTACTGTAACAGGTCCGCCGGCAGCGATCTGTTTCTTAAATAGGGGCACTACACTGCCCTTACTGCCCAGAACGTTTCCAAAGCGCACACCGACAAAATGAGTATTGCTGACGGAATTCAGATACTGAATCAGTATCTCAGCAATGCGTTTAGACGCACCCATTACACTGGTAGGATTTACCGCCTTGTCAGTAGATACCAGCACAAAACGCTTTGCATTATGAATGTTGGCAGCCTGGGCCACATTGTACGTACCCATGCAGTTGTTCTTAATTGCTTCTTCCGGGTTATCTTCCATCAAAGGTACATGTTTATGGGCTGCGGCATGGAAAATAACATCCGGTTTATACTCTTGAAATACCCTATGTATTGCGTAAAAGTCCTGCACATTTTTGATCAGCGGCACCAATTCTACTCGCGTTTGTTCTCTTAAATCCAGCAGAATCTCATAAATACCATTTTCATTAACGTCCAGCATCAGCAGTTTCTCGGGGTCAAAATGAACCAATTGTCGGCACAGTTCAGATCCGATCGAACCTCCTGCGCCGGTTACCAGCACGACTTGACCGCGGATGTAACCCGACATGCTGTCCAAATCAACCTGCACCGGCTCCCGACCGAGCAGATCCTCAACCTCCACATCGCGAATCTGATTGATCGTGACATTGCCGTCAATAATATCAAAAACGCCTGGAAGAATCTTAACATCGGCATCGGTCGACTGACAGATCTGCACAATTTCACGAATAGTCTTACCGGGTACCGAAGGCATCGCGATGACTATCTCTTCGATCTGATGCTCGGCTACAACTTTCGGAATATCTCTGCGGGCACCGAGAATATTGTGATCCAACAATTTTAGATTTAACTTGTTTGGGTCGTCATCAATAAATCCAATCACATTAACTGAATCCTGATAATGATTTTTGAACTCCTTGGCAACCAGTGCTCCCGCATCTCCTGCTCCAACAATCAGCACCCGCCTGCCTTTCGCCGGAGTCTTTAACAGATGGTAGCCCTGCTGTCTGATCCGCAAAAACAGCCTGAATCCGCCAATTAAAACCACGCTGATAAACCAATTAATCAATTCAAAACTATAGGCACTGTAGGGAGCTGGCAGAAAATTTACCATAAATAAGAGACTGATCAGAGAACCAACAGTCACCGCTTTTATGATGCTGATCAGTTCATTAATGCTGGCATACTCCCAAACTCGATTGTAAAGCCCGAAATACCAGTGGCACAGCAGCCTGATCGCCACAATTCTGGCAATAACAAAAACAAGCGACGCAGGGCTGACCTCTAAATCCCCATTCAGAGGCAGCGTCAAAGTAAGCAGCGCAGCCGCATTTATGAGAATTGCATCCGCTACAACCATCCACCTTTTTCGATTAGCACACAAAACAATCCCCCCATTACTCGACCCCGGTTGTTATAATTCGTCATAGAACCAAAATTATCCTCTAAAAATCACACCGGATTCGAAACTTGGGGGGATTTTTCACTATTTCAAGACAGGAACAATCTCTACTGGTCGCAGCAGACCGGATGTTAACCGCCTGCGGTCATAATGAGCTAAGTGAGCAAATCTACCGTGATAGCGCTCTTTTTCAATTTCTAGTGTACCGCAGTACAAGTTTGCTTCTGTGTTGTACACTTTGACTTTGAGCTCATGTTTGCCGGGGGTCAGCCCGCTGATTTCTATTTCATACGGCCGATATGCCATTTTACCTACCAGCTGATCATCAATAAAGAATTCCGCGTGGCTGTACAGCTCTGGGGCGGAAATCACAGCTTTCTCTGCGCTGCTGCTCCATTCAAACTCAGCTGTGTAGACTAAGTCACCGGAGTAGCCCGGGAAACCCAGCTCTGCCCAGCATGGGAACTCATCTCCGGAAAGTGAGCGGCTGGTCCCATCAGGAAGTGCGATCTCCCAATTGACTGGTATCACCGCTTGAGCTGCATCAACTTGAGGAACGTCCGCTAATGCCAGCTTGCAGCTGTGATCAAGCAGGAAGACCCGCAGCTGCATCGGTGCAAACTCTAACTCGACTTGGCTGCCGCTAACCGCCACCGGACTGAGGCAGAAATCAGGCAGACTGACTTCATAAACAGCCCCCTCTTTAAAGCGGATCAAAGCATCTGTACCCCTGTCATCCTCATTGAGCAGCAGGTACAGCGTATAATCCTCCAGCTTACGGGTTGCCAAGGAAATGGTACCCCGAGTGTCGACCTCGATCTCTCGATCCAGCAGTTCTGTCAGATCTTTGACCTGGTTGCACATTACCGCGTGATTCATTAACGGCCAAGCCGGTTTAAAGACTGTGATCAGCTTGCCGCCGTTTTCTGCAAACTGGATCAGCTTTTCAACCACGCTTTCATCCATGGTTGTTCCCGGCGGAATGATAATGGTATCGATAATCTGGCCGCCCTTGGTCCTGAGTCCACCGGAATCAATATCCAGCTCAAACAGAGCTTCCTGCCATAAATAGCAGAAATCTACAGGCATATAGGTAAGGTGCTGCGCTATATCAGCTACCCACTGCCACGGCAGGCGTTCCGCATTGGTAATGCCCACATTTTTGAGCGCCTGCTGTGCCCGATTGATATCAAAGGCCGGGATGTATAAAGCAGTTGTAATCGCTGCTTCTCCGAGGCTGCCTACCGCTGTAGCAGCTGCCATCCGTTCATAAATCAAACGGCCAAAAGGCTCCTGCAGCATATGATTGGGCATCTGGGGACTCTTTTCGTGAGCTGGCGGTTTATTGGACGAATACATGAGATGGAAATCATTGATTCCCCGCACCACTTCATGGTCGGTAATAAAGCGCATCAAATCGCCGCTTAAGCCCAGACCCATGCCAGCAAAGGTTTCAGTGGTTGCTCTTTCTCTGCCCCACAGGTGTTTTACCGAACCAGCAAATCTGGGGAAATCACTGTATTCTCCCGGTGCAATCTGAGCCCAAATCACGTCCACCGCTGGTCGGTGATTGTGGCGCAGATTCTTGTATAAATGGCCGCTGATGGAGAACATGGTATTGTAATGGTGGTCTAAATCCAGATGACCCGACAGCTCCAGACCATGCTGCTCGCACCATCTGCTCAGCTCGCCATAGTAGTTTTCTGCAACCATATCGGTCCAAACATCAAAGAAATCATCGATATATTTCACGATATGGCCCCGCGGATGGGACATTTTTACCAGCAGTTCAGGCAGGATTTCCAGAAGATCATAGCCCTTTTTAGCCTTAAAGACTTCCGGAAGCTTTTCAGTCCAGGGATGCTGGTGCTGAACGAACGGTTCATCATAGAAAAAGCCTTTAACCACATCGCCCATGTACGGTTCAAGCCGCTGGAAATACCGCTCATGCATTACCTCAATGAATCTCCGTGTCGCCATGGGGTTGAGCATGTCAATGCAGGACATAGCCGGATCGCCCGGATAGGACTTGCAGTTTGACTTAGCTTGATGCGGATCATAATTCCAGCCTACGATTACCAAGCGGGCTGAGCGTTCTTCAGCAGTGTATGTAAACTCTTCACCCGGCGTCAGCTTCAGCGGCTGATAATCCCGACCTGAAAGCACTCCGGCCGCCACAAAGCGTTCCGGCACCGTGACTGTAACACTGGAGCCGGGTTCAACCATGCAGTCATAAACGATATCCAGCCGCTTAATGCGGTAATCAGGATTAGTGCAGACTAAGCCGCCGGCTGTGCCGCTGGGATAACCCCAGTCGTCAAAGATCCAGACTTCTAATCCTTCTTCTTTGGCAGTTCTTAAGGCAACTTCATAGGCATGGAGCAGTTTCTCAATCCAAGCATCATGGGCCCGGCCTTCACAGTCAGAGCCAACGATGATGTTGAAACCGCCGAATCCCTGCCTTTTACACCATCTCACCCACTCGATAATATTGTCATCGTCTTGTTCGATATTGATGCCAAAAAATGCGAGGGGGCGATACAGCGCAGGATTTACTTCAACAACTTGATCTAGTTTTGATACTTTCGCCATTATATCACCTCTCACATTGACTATATACAAAAAACTAGAATCTAGCAACTGCTTTTCCCGGGAACCAAAAAAGGACCGCAGCATTAGCTGCAGTCCCCATCAGTATTAAGCTGTTTTATTGGCTGAACAGATCATCGAGATTAGCCTGAATAATCGGCTTGATTTCAGCCATGGCAGCAGTTGCGCTCCGCTGTCCCTGCTGAACTTCTCTTTCATATGTAGTAAAATCGCCAAGGAAAGTCTCGAACAGGCGTGAAGCTTGGCCTTCCCACTCACGATTCGCAGTCAAGAGTACATCAGCAGCTTCTTGGCTGTTGACATGGGCAGCCAAGAAATCATTGATACTGATGTCTTCTTCGCGCCACAAGAACGCGCGGAGAGCAGCCAGAGCTTCCGGATCAGCAGCGTTGGCCGGAATAACAGTGGTATTCAAAGCCTGCACTGTCCAGTGATGGCGATCTGTGCTTGGACCCATTGGAAATGGAACGAGCCCCCACTCATCAGTCATGTTTTCCAAGAGCTCAGGCAGGTTAAACGCAGAAATGCCAAAGTTCATTGCTGCTCTACCGTTCCTAAATGCACTACCCAAGTCTCCGGAGCTGTAGGTCGGCATCTGCACACCAAGTTCAGTCCACCACAGGGTAGTCTGCTCCAAAGCTTCAATGTATTTAGGATCATCGGCCACAAAAACTACGCGGCCTGTTTCATCAACAGCAGTCATTGTGGCTCCGTTCGCTACAGCCAAGTCAGTAGCTCCAGCCCCAACAATACCCCATACATCAATTTCACCATCGCCGTCAGTGTCCTGAGTTGCTCTTACAGCGAGATCAGTGGCTGCATCCCACGTCCACTCACCGGCAAGATAGAGTTCGTAGGGGTCCGGCAGACCTTCACGTTCGATCAATGTTTTGTTGTAAGCAACAAACTTCATATCATTTTGATAGCCGTAAATGGGTCTCCACTCGACCGGACCAAGACCCCAGTATTTGCCTTGGTATTTAAACGCTTCTTCTACCGCCATCAGACTGGGCGGCAGCATTTCATAGTATTCATCGCCCAGCAGGTCATGCACTGGATAAAGGGCATTGGCTGAAACTAATTCCCAATAACCAATTTTGTTTTGAACATGCCATAAATCGTTAACTGATTCACCGGATAACAGGCGGTTGAAGTTAACCTCAGGAATCTCCCGGGTCTGCATAAATTCAATTTTGCAGTTAAAAAGTTCTTCCGCCTCTGCTACCCGATCCAAAACCGGCAGATAGCCTTGGAAGTAAAGAGTCTCCATCCGCTCACTGGTCCAGGAGATGATGGTTACGGTTTCACCGCCAAAATCATAGCTTCCAGCTGGTTTAAAACCGAACTCAGTTAGGTCAAATGCCTGCACGCCTACAGCCAACACTAAAACTATAACTGCACTAAGAAACAACATCCGTTTTTTGCCCATTATCATACCTCCAAATTACTTTTATTGTTAAATTAATTAAATATATGTTGTGTTTTTCCTGCTGGATATAAATTTTAGAGGTTAATAATGGGCATAGACTCACTTAAACTTTGGCAGCCAGTCGCCGTGGGCTTCGATTAAATCGTCGCACAGGTTTACAATTTCATCGAGAGTAAGCTCGCTTCCCGTGTGGGGATCAAGCATCGCTGCGTGATAGATGTGCTCTTTTTTCCCGGTAATTGCAGCTTCAATCGTTAAGAGATGGACGTTAATATTTGTTAAGTTTAGAGCAGCCAGCTGCGGCGGCAGCGGTCCTACATAGCACGGGGCAATACCGCTTGCATCAACCAGGCAGGGCACCTCTACGCAGGCCTCAGCGGGCAGATTAGGAATCAAGCCGTTATTGATCACATTGCCGCCGATTTTAAAGGGTTGATTGGTTTCCATCGCTTCCATGATATACGAGCCGTACTCATTCGTTCTAGTATGAGTCAGCTTGTCATTGTTCACCAGATGCTCCCGCATTTTCTCCCACCCGGCAATCTGGGCCTCGCAGCGGCGGGGGTATTCATCTAACGGAATATTGAACTCGTCAATCAGCTCCGGATACTTAGACTTGATGAAATAGGGCAGGTATTCGGCGTTATGCTCACTAGACTCGGTTACATAGTAACCGAAGCGTCGCATCATCTCAAAGCGGACCATATCGTAATGCTTGCCTTCCTGCTGTTTGATGGCCGCCCGCCGTTTAATCTCCGGATAAAGATCCTCACCATTGCGGGTTATCTCTAACAGCCACGCCATATGGTTAATGCCTGCTATCTTCCACTGAATGTTATCAGTGGGCATTTCCAAGTGCTTCAACAGGTGGGGAGCGCAGATCTGGACGCTGTGGCAGAGTCCGATGGTCTTTACTCCGGTATAGCGCTGCAGAGCACCAGTCAAGATCGCCATCGGATTTGTATAGTTTAAGAACCAAGCATCGGGACAGACTTCTTCAATATCCCGGGCAAAATCAAACATCACCGGCAGAGTCCTTAAAGCGCGGAAAATTCCACCAATACCCAAGGTATCTCCGATTGTCTGCCTTAACCCATATTTTTTGGGAACTTCAAAGTCAATCACTGTGCAGGGCTCGTAGCCGCCGATCTGCACCGCGTTGATAACATAATCGGCGTCTTTTAGCGCAGCTTTGCGATCGGTATACGCGACAACTTTTCCGTGGTTGCCTGTGTTGTTATTAATCGCGTTCAGCATCTGCTCCGAATCCTTCAGCCGCTGCAAATCAATATCAAACAGGGCAAACTCGGAATCTCTGAGCGCAGGAGTAAGCAGGCAGTCACCAAGTATGTTCTTGGCAAACACCGTGCTCCCAGCGCCTAAAAATGCTATCTTCGCCATCATACTTCCCCTTTCTTATGCTTTGATAGTAACAACAGCGCCAGCAGGCAGGCGCAGCTGCCAATAG
This sequence comes from Bacillota bacterium, assembly GCA_012837335.1. Lineage (NCBI taxonomy): Bacteria > Bacillati > Bacillota > Bacillota bacterium. Next base: position 4,499 of record DURM01000066.1, on the reverse strand, counting down.
CTGCTGTTCTCCAACCTTTCAACAGTCCCGTCAGTGCAGGCTATCTTGTATTCCCCAAATCCGTCGGGAAGCCTGATTGTTACATCAGTTTCCCGCTCAGCAGTTATCTCTGCGGTAAAGCTTAAGTTTGGGCGATCCCAGCTGAAAGAGATCTGTCCAGTGCAGAACCGGAAGTCTTCCACCCTGCCCCGCTGCCACTTAGTGGGACAGGCTGGCAGCACGCGGATCAGTTCCGGTGAAACATACAAGAGCATTTCCTGCACCGCTGAAGTCCAGCCCAGATTAGCATCAAGCTGGATCGGTGCTGATGGCATCTGGAGAGTAATTCCCATATTGCGCCAGTCGTTATGGAGGGTGTAAAAATTATTAATCAAACAGGAGCGGGACAAAAGCTCAAGGCAGGTCAGGGCATTCTCGCCGTCTCCCAGCCGGGCATAGAGATTTGCCATATGAGCTAAAGACCAGCCCGTTTGGGCACTAATACCCACTACCAGACGTTGTTTAAGCGCTTCCACAAAAGCATCGTATAGATCCGGGTCCTTTTCCGGAGTCACTTCCTGACCCGGGAACAGCGGATAAAGATGCGATAAATGGCGGTGGTTGTAATTATCATCAAAGTCCGGATGCATCCACTCTTTAACCGCACCGTCCTCATTAATCTGGTAGGGAGGGATTTTACTGAGCAGTTCTTCCCACTTACCTCGCTCTTCCCCGTACATACCGGCATACTTGCTGCCTTCAATCAGATTAGCAAGCAGTTCCTTCACAATTGCGAACTCCATCGCCGCGTTGATGGTGGAAGGCATCGGGTGTCCTAGGGTTCTTGCTTCGGGAGTAACATAGTTACTCGGCGTATTCTCCGGCGAAACCGATGGGTAAAGCTGCAGATAACCATCTACACCCTCTACCAGGAAATCCTCGTAAAACAGAGCTGCTTCCCGCATAAAGGGCAGAACCTTGTTCTTTAAGAAATCATCATCCCCAGTGTAAAGCCAGTACTGATAAAAATGCTGCGACAGCCAGCCTGCTGCTCCAGTCCAATTCAAGATCACCGGAACTACTTGACTGGGCAAGCCGGTTAAAGGTGTGGTGCCTGCTGGAATAAAGATACCGCGGCAGCCAAAGAGTTTCCTTGCGTTTTCGCGAAAATCATCCATCAAGCCCTCGTAATAGGCAAACATAGGCGGCACCAGATGGGCTAATCCACCGCTTAAGGCGTGCCAGTAAATCATCTGGATGTTTTCATTGGCCATGAAATGGCTCCAAACAGCCCGGTATGATCCCACCCACAGCCCATACATATGCATGGGATAGCTTGACTCATCAGTGGACGAAATAAAAAGATAGCGCCCATATGCCCACATCTTTTCCGCAAGCTCAGGTGCCAGTTCACCATCATAAGCGTCCAACAGCAGCTCTTCGTTCGTTTTATCCCCTGAGTCCGCTAAACTCAGTTTAACTGAATTAAATAGGGGAGTGTGAAGTTCACAGTGGGCAGCTAAGAGCTCATCATAGGTGCGGTTTTCAGCAGCTAACTCACTGCTCAGCCGCTGCCACGCATCCTGATGCTGCTCATAGACAAATACTTTGACCAGAATTAATACCTCCGACGCACCTGAGATAATCAGCCTTCCCTGTTCCGCTTCAATCTCTCCGTCCTTAGTAATTATCCGGGCGACAGCTCCGAAATCAGTCTCATCGGGATGCTTTGCCGCATAGTATAAGTAATGACCATCTGCGTACTGCAGCATGGATTCTTCAAGTTGCCTTTTATCAGCGCTATCCTGCTGATGCAATGTCAGCGTCAGGGTACTGTTGAGAGCGCTTCCTTGAATGCGGCACACAATTAAGTCATCAGCCCGAGAAACAAAGAGCTTGCGGTTGAACTGCTTGTCCTCTTCCTGCCAGGAAACGGTTACCTCACCCGTTTCCATATCTAAAACGCGGCGGTAATTAGTAAAACCGGTTCTAATCTCGGTATTCAGCAGCAGGTTGCCTAAAGGAAGGGGTTTGGCCATTCTAGTGTCATAGCCATGTTCTTTTAAAGCATCAGCTAATACCCAATTCGCCTCGTGATACCGCTTTTGCTCCATTAAACTGCGCACTGTATGGAGGGTACCGCTGACATCTGGCAGGAGATCCTTCTTGCCGCCATGCCACAGTTGGTTGTGATTGATTAACACTGTTTCTCTGTGAATTCCGCCATAAACGGCAGCTCCAATCTTCCCATTTCCGCTCGGCAGAGCTTCGCGCCAGGGGTTTGACCACCATGAAGTTGGATATCTCATCACTAGTTTATTCTTGTTGTTTTGCGACAATCTCTAACCCACCTTTACATACTATTCAGAGTTAGTTTTTCTGCATTGCGATCTTAAAACCTCCTGAGCCAAGGCAAATAAAAAAGGCGACCGGATTGATCGCCCTTTCCTTTATTCGGACTGCTGATCTGGACCTGCCATTTCTGCAAGAAGTTCACTTACCTGATCCAACTCTGCTTTCTGAGGTCCGAGATTCAATTTGCTCAGCTGAGACAGTACCTTTAGCACATCAGGCAGAATCTCAGTCAATTTTGCTGAGACTTCCCCCGAGCTGAGTTTGGATTCGGACAGGACATTCTGCAGATTATCGATTACTCTCTCCATATCAGCGTCATCCGAACCGCTGGCTGTAGCCTTCAGTGCCGGAAGTACGGTTGCTAAAGTCGGAAGCAGCTGCATAATTGCATCAAGATTCTTTTGTGGCTCCGCGCTCTTAACTTTATTAGCCCGCTCTGCTGAGCGGTTGCCCCGCCGTGAGCTCCTGCTGCTGCCTCTGCCGCTGTTGTCTTTAAGCTGGGGCAGTACAGTCATTACCGCAGGAAGTACAGCCAAAAGAGTATCCATGTTTAAAAAATCAAGTTTGCGACCCAAGGAATACACCTCCTTAAACCTACACCATTATATTGCTGAATCGGCAAAGATGTCGCAGTAGTCAGTTCCTATTTTAAAGGGGCAGTGGGAATTACCCACTACCCCACCGGAGGAAAGACGATTCTAGGCAAACAAAATGATCGCCAACGCAAACACGATAACCAGCGCTACGAAAATCAAGAAAGTTTTTTGTTCATCAGTCACATCGTTCACCTCCCAGTCAAAACTGAAGGGGGTTCAAAGCCTCTTCGCTCTTAAGATATTCGCCACGTCCGCAGTTCGAACTAAGAGCAAAAGCCTATTTTTATCCTCCTGAAAGGTGGTTTTGCTGATGCAGAGAAAGCAGGTCATCGGAATTTTAGTAAACAGGAACTCGGGAGAAGCTTACGCTGGTCTTAAAATCAAACATGATTTTAATTTAATCTATTTTAATCCCGAAGATATTAACTGGCGGCGGCGAACCATCCGCGGCTTGTATCGGACTAAGTATGGACTGCATTATAAATCCATGCCGATCCCACTTGTTATTTACAACCGCCTTTATCCCCATGACAGCGAGACCATCAAGCAGTTAATGTCGCTTAGGCCGCCGGTGCAGGTTTTTAATCAAATCACTCAACTGGATAAATGGATCATCTACAAAGAACTGGTTGAAACCGAACTGGAACCATATCTACCTCGAACTTATGAATATGACATGGCAGGTCTCCATGAAGCGCTTGCTGATCACCAGCAGGTGGTACTAAAACCACGCATTGGACGCCAAGGCGCCGGAATCTGGCGGCTTACTGTTAAGCCAGCCAATCAGCTGAAAATCGAGCATGAGCTGCCGCTGCCGATTCTGCTCCCATATTCTGAAGCCATGATGAAGCTGCTTCATATTTTGATGATTCCTTACACCATGATCATTCAAGAATACATCGATTTAGCTAAAGCCGATGGAGCCTCCTTTGATATCCGAGCCCTAGTCCAGAAGAACCGGTGCGGAGACTGGGAGGTTACAGCCATCACCAGCCGCGTTGCGGAGAAAAACCACTATATAACCAACATTTATGAAAAAATCTTACTAACCAGTCAGCTGCTTTCTGAATATGATTATCCTACCAACAAGATTTTGGCCTGTGTAGAAGATCTCAGTATCACTGCAGCGGAGAAATTAGAAAAAGCGTTAGGACATTTAGGAGAAATCAGTGTGGATATTGGGCTGGATCAAAGCTGCAAGCCATGGATTATTGAGGTTAACGGGAAACCGGATAAGCTGCTATATGGGGAGTTAGATAACCCAGACCTGCTCCAAAAAGTGCAGACCACTCCCTTGGAGTACGCTAGTTTTTTAGGCAGTAAAAAAAGACGCCTCTAGACGAGGCGCCTTCCTCTCGTTAGTTGCTTAAAGCAGAATAGCTATCACAAGAACAATCACCAGTAACAGCAGGAGGATGAACCAAACTTCATCGTCCCAGCAGAAGCGTCTCTTGCCCATTCAGATACCTCCCTCGTACCCTACTACATGACTATCCTTCATTCACAACTTATGTTACTGGTGAACAAATTGCTTCAGGAATAAGTTACTATCTTACAACCCAATCTCCG
>DURM01000065.1 GCA_012837335.1 Bacillota bacterium | reverse complement strand
GCTCAAAAACCCCTGATTTTATGGATTCGTGGTAAAATTGTTGAACCTCAATTACAGGTGTACGATAACTTCGCGTAAGCATTGCTGCAAATACGGGCACCTTTAAATTTGTAAACAATCCACCTAAATAACCTATTAGTGTGTTATAACCTGGGGTTACCAGCTTCCATCGATCGCCGGTTTTAGCTAATATGTTGACAAAATAGATTCCGTAAGACTCAAACTCGCGAAAAATCTTGAACATAACATAATCTGTTTGATCATACGTTAATTCTATCTTGCCTACCACATATTCTGCTAGGCGAGATTCGCACCACAGTTTAAATCTTAAAAGTCCTTCTGCTGACCACTCTTCTAAATGAGGCGGCGTTTGGATATCCCAGGTTGCATCTGACCATTCCAGCGTAAAAGCTGATGAGTTTGATAAGGACACACCTTCAGGTAATGAAAAATCAACCTCGTCCATTGAGTTATAGAAATAATCGATTACAACAGGCTCCTCGTAAACGGTCAGCACAAGTTCAACTGGTTCTCCTGTTTCCGACAGAACTAATTCGCGATATACGGCTGCATGCTGCATTGCTTCGGTAAAGTCTGTAACCAACCGATCATTGATCGAATTAGCTGCAGAAATGCTGCCTACAATGAGAATAGTACATACTACCAAAAGCATAATCATTGTAGCTTTCTTATAAGCCATATTAATCCCCTTTCAATAATCGCTTGGTCATGCCGCTCTAGTTCCGCGCGCTATAGGTGATATCATTGCTTTCTAGACGCATTTCTTCAAATGATTTTCCACCTTGTCTCAGCTTTAGAAACTAGGTCTAGGTCCACTTGCTATTCCTATTAATTACCTTTATTTTTTATTTTGTTTTTAATTTATTATTTCCTGCTCTTTTCAAATTATTTCATTTGTTTTATTCCTACTTAGTGATAACAATGAAAAAATAGACACCCAAATCAGGTGTCTATGGTATCGAGCTTATTTCAGCCTTGCGCAGCAACAGCTGCCATTTATTCAAGAAACGGGCATTGCCCCTTACATCCAGCCCTTGTAATTCAGCAATCTGCTGCAAACTTAACTCTTTCTGCCACACATCTAAGATGCTCAGTTTGGCATGATCGCTTGTGCCGGAATCCATCAAAGCTTCCCGTAATCTCGGCCAACCAGCCTCCCCAATATTCATCAAGGCTCTAACTGCCGATTCTCTCACCTGCTTGCCATACTCCTCATACCGCCTGTCAGGTGCTTCATAGGACAAGTAAGTGCTGATAGTGGCGATACATTCAGCGTCCTTACTGTAGCCTAAAGCTAAAAGCAGCGGCGGGATGGTGACAAACTTGTTGGTATTTAACAGGTTTAATATCTTTTCATTTAAGTCGTTAAAACCAGGTGGAATTAAGTCCGCCACTAAGCCGCAGAGAACCCTGCTTGCGTGAAACTTTTGATACTCAGCTTTAGCCGGATAGTTTTCTAGTTCCTGAATAACTCTGGGAAGCAGCTCATCTGCCCATTTTAATTCTCTGTCAGCGAGTTTTGCAACTGCAGCTGCTAAAGTGAAGCGCACAGGAAAAGGCTTAGACAGCGAGTCCCAAAAAACATCTAGGAGAGCGTGGATTACCACATCCGTTTGCTCCTTCGGAGTCAAGTCTGCCAAAGTTTTTACCGCTGCGTCAACTACTGTCCAATCCTGGTCCAAGACTGCCTTAAGCAGACTTTCCATAATGAAAGCACTGCTGGTTCCAATCTGCCCCAGGGTGATGGCAGCCTGCCGCCTTACTTGCGGATAGGGTACCTTCAATAAAAGATCGCAGACTTTTTTTAATGGTTTCGCAGTTCCTAATCTACCTAATCCATCCAGCAGAGAAATCATGGTTACTGGATCAGCGGTTTCCTCCAGCATTTGAATCATAATTTGATCCAGCCCAGCATCTCTTAAATCGGCAGTAGTTATGGGAACTGCTCTCGGTTTGCTGTCCTTTACATCAGCCAAGCAGCGCACCGCTTTGCCGCACTGCTTGTGGACATCCATATGGATGGTCTGCCGCTGCAGCTCTTCCAGCACCGGTACAGCCTCAACTGCCTCCAACTCGACTAAGCTCTGGATTATCCTAATCTGGATGTTGGGCTCACTTTCTAAGGATAACCGCTCCAGCAATGGTGGTATCAGCCGCTTTTCCTCAGTTTGACCGATAATCTCCGCTGCTTCCAGCCGAATCTTGCTGTTATCAGCAGCAAGATCAGCAAGCAAGCGGGAATGATTCGCCCTAGCTGCTGTCAACCGTAACTGCCCTGCTGCCTCCCTCTGCTCCCGCGGGTTTTCAGCCGCAAGTTTCTTCTTAATCTCTTCGGTTAGTCGCTGCAGATATAGATGGGCTTCGCATCCTAACATATGCAGATCGTCTTCAAACACATTGATCAACTCCCTTTGGAGAGCCTTCCGTCCACGGCTGAGACGCACATAAACAGTATTTGCTGTTACACCTAGGATGGCAGCAATTTCAGCGGCAGAGTAGTTCAGGATGTGATGCAGGACGATAACTTCTCGGTGCTTAGGGTTGAGTCCGGCTAAAGCTTTTCGGATCAGGTTCTGTCTGTGCTTTGTCTCTACATTTGCTTCTGGCACAGCCGACAAATCTCCATCAGCTGAGAGCATTAACAGAGAGCAGTCGCTCTGCTGCTGATTTCTCCTCTGCTTGCGCAGATGCGACTTAGAGATATTGATGGTAATTTGGCGGATCCAAGCGTCAAATCTATGGGGCTGACGCAAGCTGGCCAGCTGCCGGTACCCTACAATCAAAGCATCCTGCACGATATCCTGCGCATTCTGATAATTCTGCACATAAGAGAAAGCTAATCCAAGCAGGGGTTTTTGGTATTTTTCAACCAGTTCACCGTACTTGTCCCGCTCTCCTTTCAGTGCTCGCAGTACCAGGTGTGTGTCATCTACCATGGCGGATCCTCCTTTCTTTCACTTATTAGACGATCTAAGGTGCAGCTTTCTTTCAGGTCAAGGAAAAATTTCCATAAAAAAGTCCAGAAATCTCTGGACTCAAGGTTTTTTAACTGTTAAATAACTTTATTCTGCTGACAGCCTGCCATCCACTCCCGGACATTATCAAAAGCAATCTCTGCCCGCAGTTCTAGTGACTGGTGAGAATACCAGGCAATATGCGGCAGTGTTACTATGTTTTTAGCCTTGAGCAGCGGATGATCCACTGGCAGTGGAGGCTCGATTTCATAAACGTCAACTCCTGCGCCGGCTAATTTGCCGCTGTTTAAAGCGACAGCCAAGGCTTGGCTGTCCACTACCGGACCCCTTGCCAAATTGAATAAGTAAGCTCCATCCTTCATACTTGCCAGCTCGTTGGCTCCAATCATGCCGCGGGTGGAGTCATTAAGCGGGCAGTGCAGTGTCACCACATCGGATTCAGCCAGGAGCTGTTCCAGTGACACCTTTTCATAGCCGACTCTCCGAACCTCCTCCGGGGACTTCTCTGAAGGTGAATAACCCAGCACACGGCAGCCAAAGGCATTAAGCAGTTTGATTACTGCTGAACCGATTGCACCTGTGCCGATTACCCCCACGGTTTTTCCCGCCAGCAGTGGACCTACCAATCCATCCTTAGTACCGCCGGTGCGGCAGCGTTCTTCAGTTTCTTTGAAGCGGCGCATAGTGCTGATCATCAGTCCGATTGTCGTTTCCGCGACAGCTGTATTTGCATAACCTGATGCATTGGAGACTGCGATCCCCTGTTTGCGGCACTGCTCAATATCGATGTGATCAAATCCGGTAAACGCCACCGAAATGAATTTGAGCTTTTCGCATTGGGAAATAAACTCACCCGGCAGAGGTTTATTGCCGATAACCACGACATCCGCATCTTTGGCTTCACGGAGCCAATCAGCTTTTTCACTGCTCTCCGGCATAGCAACAAAAGCATGGCCTGCATCCAAGAAAGGACGGACAAGCGCTGAAAGCTTCTTTTCTGAAATTCCTAATGGTTCTAGTAATACGATTTTCATTGCGATTCCTCCTGATTAATACTTACTAAGCTATTATACCGCACTTGTCCGCAATAGATCCCTCTATTTGGTTCAACAGCTTGAGCTTCGGATCAGCTCCTCGTAACTGATCCCGTACTGGTAAGCGATATCACTGGCAAAACCAGTGGGCAGCGGCTCTCCTGGTGTAACAAGATAGGTACGCTCAATACCTTGGGTCTTACCATCTTCGTTGTTTGCGGGCTGTTTGATCCCAGCCACCAAGCTGACCAATTTGGTAATTCCATTGGTACTTGCATTAATTACATCGATCTTTTTAGCGAGCTCGTATAAATGGGTTACAAAGATAACCCTTGTCCCAATCAAGCTTAAAGCTTTAAGAATCTCTTCTGCTATGATTGTACCTTCATGGGAGTTGGTGGAAGAGAACGATTCATTCATCAACAGGAAACTATCACCAGAGATTTCCTTCATGATCTGTTCAAGAAGAACCATTTCCTCTTCCAACCTGCCCCTGTCAGTGCCTGCCTTCTCTGCGCTGGAAAAGTGCGTATAAATCCAATCAACAGGACTGATCACAGCACTCTCTGCAGGAACTAGCATGCCTGCCTGAGCAAGCAGCTGCGTGATCCCGATCGCCCGCAGATAAGTGGTTTTGCCACCTTGGTTAGGCCCTGTGACTATAAAAATCTGGCCCTGCTTGCTGTTCATCTGCACATCATTTTTGACAATTACATCTGAAGAATACCCTGCTCGGGCTGCCAGATGGAGAGCAAAACTCAGATCATAGATGCCCGAAGCTGCAAACTGTTTGCTTTCACATGAGACAAACTGCGGCCGGCACATCGGCAGACCTAATTTCTCAAGGGTTTGAATCAGCTCCACTGCCCCTTGATAAAACAGCATTTCAGTTTCTAAGTTTGTGAAGAACCGCATTAAGGCGGAAGTAATGCTGGAAACAACTCCCCCTAGATGGAGCAGAGTTTTTTCGGCAAGCTCTATCACGCTTCTTTGACCGAAAAATTTAGGGTCATTGATCGCTTTCCAACTTGCTTGTTCCTGCCTGCGTCTTAATAAGCCGCCAAATCTTCTGGCACTGGAGAAAGTTTAATTAAGCAGGATCAGGCTGGATTCGGTAGCTTTACTAAAAATCTCAGCAATTCGCGCGGCTTCCTCGCCCAGTCTTCCCTTTTTGACGCCCAGCACTTCTTTTTCTTGAAAATGGGTGAACAAATAATCGACTGGACTGAGGGAAGCGGTCCTTGCCGGCACAAAACAGCCTGCTTGAAACAGCACTTGGGCAATTCCAATCGATCTGAGGAATGTTGTTTTGCCACCTTGGTTTGGACCGGTTAGGATGAAGATCCTTCCAAATTGGTCAGAATAATGATCGTTTTTCACTATGTGGTCAGCGCCGCGGTCGTCATTAACTAACCGCACCGCCAGGCTTAAGTCGTACACCTGCTCCAGCTGCATCTGCTTATCTGGTTTTGCCCTTACCTTCGGTTTACAAAACTCAAATCCGTACTGCTGCATGTTTTTAATCAGCGAAATCATTACTGTGAAAAATCTCAACTCTGAACTGAAGGGCAACAGATGTTCCATGGGATAACCTTGATATTTATCATAAAAGTGCTCAAGGGCTTGAAAGTACTCCGGATATATCTTTTGAGTCTCCTCCAAAAGACACCCTTCTAATGGAGAAAAACTGTTTCCCTGGCTTATATCGCAGTCTTCATAGGCAGCTAAAAATGAAATTCGCTCGCTTGCTTGAATTAGTCTCCCAGTCAGTGATGCTTTATGCTCACCTGGAGCGCAATCAACGGCCAATTCAGTTATTTTCTCAAAGTGATAAACCAGATCAACTGAGCGGATCGCGTCAGCTTGAGTTGTCAACTGCTTAAGCTCAGCAGCCATGCTTTGAAACACGCTGGAATCTACAATTTGAGAAATCAGCTGTGACAGCTTTTGTAAGCCTTGAGATTGTATTTCATTGCGATGGTTTTCTAAACCGCCCCATAAAGAAGTGATCACCTCAGTGTAGATAATCGACTTCTGCAAAAATAGAGCTGAGCGGTGGACCGCATCTGCTTCAGATTCTGCCTCAAAAGCCTTGATTTGTTCAATCTGCAGAGTGATTTTCTGAAACAACTGAAATAAACCATCGCTTGTAAGCAGATCGTCCATGATATCCAACCGATATTCGATCACTGCTTCAGTGGTACAAGGTTTATACAGCAGTTCTTCCACGATCCATCTGGATTCCCGCTCTAATCTTAAGTTTTCGATTATTTCCCGCAGACCTAAGTCTTTAATAAAGGAACTAGAAGGTGGGTAATTGTTTTTCCATGTGTCCATTTGGGTTTGGTCTGTCCAGAGAAAGCTGAAATAAGGCAGCTTAAGAATGCTCATTACATCACAGCCCCTATTTTAAAATCATTTTATTCTCTTCTTTTATTTTTCTGAATTTAATCTCACCGCAGATAATTCGCTGTAAAATTTAAAAAGTCCTGCTATATCTGCACATAAAAAACCCTATCAACTGCTCAAGATGAGCAGCCGATAGGGTTCAATCTAAACGGTATTACATTTCAGCCATCCGCTTGTAAAGCTCCCAACGTCTCTTAGCATCTCTTTCAGCACGCTGTAAGAGATCTTCTGCTGTATCCGGGAACTGTCTCAGCAGACGTGCGTACCGGTTTTCGCTTAAGACAAATTCTCTGAAGTCACCGGTAGGTTCTTTGGAATCCAGGATGAATGGATTCTTGCCTTCTTCTTCTAACATTGGGTTGTAGCGGTACAGCGGCCAGTATCCAGCTTCAACTGCCCGTTTACCCTGCTCAGCAGTGAGACCCATGTTGATACCATGGTTGATACATGGTGAGTAGGCAATGATTAAGGATGGACCTCTGTAGCTTTCAGCTTCCAGCATAGCTCTTAAGAGCTGGTTGCGGTTAGCACCAACGCTGACGCTGGCTACATAGACATAACCATAGGTCATGGCAATGCGGCCCAGATCCTTCTTGCGGATCTTCTTACCGGAAGCAGCGAACTTTGCAATCGCACCGGTCGGAGTGGACTTGGATGCCTGACCACCAGTGTTGGAGTAAACTTCTGTATCTAATACTAATACGTTTACATCTTCACCAGATGCCAGTACGTGGTCTAAACCGCCAAAGCCGATGTCATAAGCCCAGCCGTCGCCACCGAAGATCCAAATAGATTTTTTCACTAACAGCTCAGTGTTGTTAGCAACAAATTTCAGTGACTCTGCTGCATCACCATCTACAGCTTCTAAAGCTGCAGGCAGCGCGGCTTTAATCTGTTCAGCAGCGTCTTTGGTAATCTTAGCATCCTGCGGATCCTCTAACCAAGCTGCGAAACCAGCTTTTAAGTCAGCCGGTATCTCAGCTGCCATAAGTTTATCGATAGCATCTGCCAACTTAGCACGGCGCTGCTGGTAAGCAAGGTGCATACCGAAGCCAAACTCAGCGTTATCTTCAAAGAGCGAGTTAGCCCATGCCGGTCCGTGACCTTTGGAGTTAGTGGTGTACGGACAAGTTGGTGAAGAACCACCGTAAATGGATGAACAGCCTGTTGCGTTAGCAATGATCATCCGATCACCAAACAACTGAGTTGCCAGTTTAACATATGGAGTTTCACCACAGCCTGCGCACGCGCCGGAGAACTCGAAGAGCGGCTGGATAAACTGACTATCTTTAACGGTTGTTGGGTTGATTTCAACATCAACTTCCGGCAGTTCAATTGCATATTCCCAATTAGCAGCTTCTACTTCGGCGTGTTCTGCCAGCGGCTTCATGACCAGGGATTTTTCCTTGGAAGGACATACCTGGGCGCAGTTGCCGCAGCCTGTACAGTCAAGAGCTGAAACTTGGATGCGGTACTGGAGGCCTTGATAGTTCTTGCCAATTGCATTCTTGGTAACAAAGGTCTCTGGAGCGTTTTCCAGGGTTTCCTCAGCAGCCAGGAATGGGCGAATTGCTGCGTGGGGGCAGACAAATGCGCATTGGTTACATTGGATGCAGTTATCAACGATCCAGATTGGGATGTTGATCGCAATACCGCGTTTTTCATACTGAGTTGTACCAGTCGGAACAGTACCGTCGGGATCAAATGCGCTTACCGGTAAATCATCACCTTTTTGCGCTGCGATCGGACGAACGATCTTTTCTACATACTCAGGTACATTTTCAGCTACAGCAGCTTCGTCAGCAGCTTCTGCCCAGGATGCTGGGTAATCAACTTTTTGAAGTTGGTTGATACCGGCATCAACAGCGGCATAGTTCATGTTGACAACTTTCTCGCCTTTGCTGCCGTAAGAGTCTAAAATAGACTGTTTAATATATTTAATCGCATCATCAACAGGAATTACATTAGCAATCTTAAAGAAAGCTGCCTGCAGAATAGTGTTTACTCTGCCGCCTAAGCCGATTTCTGCTGCGATCTTATTAGCATCAATGTTATAGAACTGCAGCTTTTTCTCAGCAATGGTACGCTTTAAGGAAACAGGCAGACGAGTCTCCATTTCTTCTAAAGTCCATGGAGAGTTGAGCAGGAATGTGCCGCCTTCTTTAATGCCATCCAATAAATCATACATATTTACATATGCAGAATTATGGCAGGCTACAAAGTCCGCTTGATCGATGATGTATGTGGATTTAATTGGGCTCTTACCGAATCTTAAGTGAGATACAGTTAAGCCGCCGGACTTCTTAGAATCGTAAACAAAGTAGCCTTGAGCGTACATGTCGGTGTGGTCACCAATAATCTTAATGGAGTTTTGGTTAGCACCAACTGTACCGTCGGAACCAAGACCATAGAATTTGCACGCGATTAATCCTTCTGGTGCTGCGTTAACCTGCTCTTTTACTTCTAATGATGTAAAAGTAACATCATCATTAATGCCGATTGTAAAGTGGTTCTTTGGATTATCGCTTACTGCGTTATCAAACACAGCCTTGATCATGGATGGGTTGAACTCTTTCGAGCTTAAACCGTAGCGTCCGCCTAATACCGGAGTGGTAATGCCAGCTTCTTTTAAGACGGTGCATACGTCTTCATACAGCGGTTCGCCAACTGCACCCGGTTCTTTAGTCCGGTCTAAGACAGTAATTACTTTCACACTCTTCGGCAGTACATCCAAGAAGTACTTGGCTGAGAACGGACGATAGAGGCGAACTTTAATTACACCTATTTTGTATCCCCGGTCTGCGAGGTAGTCGATGGTTTCTTCAACTGCTTCTGCGCCGGAACCCATTAGAATTACAACATGCTCCGGATCCTCACAGCCGTAGTAGTCAAACGGCTTATAATTGCGGCCGGTGATTTCTCCAACCTGTTTCATTACATCAGCAACGATGTCCGGAACGCGATCATAATATGGGTTAGATGCTTCTCTGTTCTGGAAGAAAACGTCCGGGTTCTGGGCTGTACCGCGCTGAACAGGTCTTTCCGGATTGAGACCGCGCTTTCTGAATTCCTCGATTGCCTCATAGTCAACCAGCTTAGCGATGTCTTCATAGTCAATCATTTCAACCTTTTGGATTTCATGCGATGTTCTAAAGCCATCAAAGAAATGCACAAAAGGAACTCTGCTTTTCAGGGTAGCTAAGTGAGCAACCAGTGCTAAATCCATAGCTTCCTGGACAGAGTTGGATGCGAGCATTGCGAAACCAGTTTGTCTTACTGCCATTACGTCTGAGTGATCACCAAAGATGGACAGTGCGTGGGAAGCAACAGTCCGTGCAGTTACATGGAAAACTGTCGGCAGTAATTCGCCGGCAATTTTGTACATGTTAGGAATCATTAACAGCAGACCTTGGGATGCAGTAAAGGTTGTTGTTAACGCTCCGGATGCCAAGGAGCCATGGACCGCTCCGGCAGCACCGGCTTCAGACTGCATTTCTGCAACTCTGACTTCTTGTCCAAAAATATTCTTCATACCATGGGCAGCCCATTCATCAGCTAATTCACCCATTGGCGAAGAGGGAGTAATAGGATAAATAGCCGCAACATCACTTAATGCATAAGCTATATGCGCTGCTGCGGTATTGCCATCGATTGTTCTCTTGGCCATTTTAAGATGATGCCTCCTTAATATATATTATTAGATCACACAGGGAATAGGTCGCGGTAAAAATCACAAATTCACCTGTGACTATCTAATCTCCACCTTAGTTAATTTGCTAACTGCAGTGGATTCTCCTGCCTAGTTTAAAAAGAAAACTACAATGAGTTCCGCAAGTATTCTACCATAATTAAATATGAAAAACAATAATACCTCACAATTCTTTCCACACAAAAAACGTGCCCAATAATCAGGCACGTTTCCTAAGTCTCAACCACCTCTGATTTGTTCAGCAAGCGCTTTAATGTGCTGATAACTAGTTCCGCAGCAGCCGCCAAGAATCTTTACACCCTTTTCTGCAAAGCGGAGTCCGTAAGCGGCAAACTCCTCACATGTAAGCTCATAAACAGCTTTCCCCTGCTCCATTTTTGGCAGTCCCGCATTCGGCTGGACGATTACTGGCAGATCAGTCAGCTCCAACAGCGAATCTACTACCGGTTCCAGCTCCTGTGGTCCTAAAGAGCAGTTTGCTCCAACGGCAGCAGCGCCCAGCTCCTCTAAAACCCTCACCATCGATTCGACAGTGCAGCCCATGAATGTCCTGTGGTGGGCCTCAAAGCTCATAGTGCAGAATACCGGTAGATCAGTATTTTCTCTTGCAGCCAGAACAGCGGCCTTCACCTCTTCCAAATCAGCCATGGTTTCAATGAGAATTATATCAGCGCCGCTTTTTTGTCCCTGCTCAGCCTGGCGTTTTAAATACTGGTAGGCATCTGCAAACTTTAAAGTGCCGTATGGCTCTAACAGCACACCTAATGGGCCGATATCCAAAGCGACCAAAGCCTCGCTGCCAGCCGCCTCCTTGGCCAGAGAAACGCCGGCATCAATCACTTCCTCCACCGTAAAACCAGTATCTTTTAACCGCAGCTCATGTGCGCCAAAAGTATTGGCAGTGATTATCTGAGCACCGGCGGATCTATAGCCTTGGTGGATTGCTAAAACTACATCTGGGGCCTTGAGATTCATAAGTTCCGGCAGAGTCCCCGGTTCTAAGCCTTTTTCCTGCAGCATCGTACCCATAGCTCCGTCAAAAATCACTGTTTTACTGCCCAGCAGCTGGTTAACATCCATCTGGTTTTGTTCCTTTCTATGCGTATAAATCATAAGGCGTCACCTGATATACATAATAGTTAAGCCAATTAGCAAACAGCAAATTAGCATGGCTACGCCACAATACCAGCGGCTGCTGTTGGGGATCATTGTGAGGATAGTAATTTTTCGGCACCTCAATCTCCAGTCCCCTGCTGAGATCCCGCTTGTATTCTCGCTGCAGTGTATCCGGATCATATTCGGCGTGACCAGTAACAAAAATCTGGCTCCTGTCCCTGCTTGCCACAATGCACACACCCGCATCCTCCGATTCAGCCAAGAGCACTAAGTCCTCGACCTTTTCTATATCTTCGCGCTTAATTTCTGTATGGCGCGAATGGGGTATGTAAAAGCGATCGTCAAAACCTCTCAGCAGGGGAATACCTTTAGATAATGCGTAATGGCTGAAAACACCAAACTGTTTTACCGGCAGCTGATATTTAGGTACCCGATAATGGTAATAAAGGCCTGCCTGGGCTCCCCAGCAGATATGGAGCACTGATGTTACATGCGTTTTGGACCACTCCATGATTTGAGTCAATTCTTCCCAGTAGGCTACTTCTTCAAATTCCAGCTGTTCCACGGGAGCTCCGGTTATAATTAATCCATCAAACCGCTGGGTCTTAATCGCGGTGAATGTCTGATAGAACCGGTCCAGATAATCAGCGGAGGTGTTTTTCGCTTGATAAGTCTCCGGATGCACTAAAACCACCTCAACCTGCAGAGGCGTATTACCAATTAGGCGCAAAAGCTGGATTTCTGTTTCTACCTTGGTCGGCATTAGATTTAAAATCGCTATGCGTAAAGGGCGGATATCCTGGCTGAGCGCCCTGCTCTCGTCCATCACAAAGATATTCTCGCGGGCGAGAACCTCTTTTGCAGGCAGGTCATTAGGTATTTTCACCGGCATGCCCCATTCCTCCTTCCCTCAGCTTATCTGGCACTCTTAGCTAGAGCTTGGTCGAGATCGGCAATCAGATCATCCCCATCTTCAATGCCAATCGACAGCCGGATTAAATCCGGAGTTACTCCACTCGTTCTCTGCTCCGCTTCCGATAACTGGGCATGAGTGGTGCTGGCAGGATGAATTACCAGCGATTTAGCATCTGCCACATTTGCCAGAAGTGAGAAAAGCTCTAGGCTGTTGATGAACTTTTTCCCGGCCTCCGCTCCGCCTTTGATTCCAAAGGAGAAAATCGAGCCGCAGCCTTTGGGAAGATATTTTTGGGCCAGATCAAAATATTTATTGCCTTTAAGTCCCGGGTACTTCACCCACGCTACCAAGGGATGCTCATTTAAAAACTCCGCGATCTTTTGGGCGTTAGCTGTATGTTTCTGCACCCGCAGCGATAGAGTCTCCAGACCCTGAATAAATAGAAAAGCATTGAATGGACTTAGGCAGGCACCTGTGTCTCTGAGCAGCTGGACCCGGGCCTTCGCGATAAACGCTGCCCTGCCGAAAGCTTCGGTGTAGCGAATCCCGTTGTAAGATGGATCCGGCTTCGTGAACTCGGGAAACTTGCCGCACCCTGCCCAGTCAAAGTTACCGGAATCAACAATTACCCCGCCGATCGAAGTGCCGTGACCACCGATGAATTTTGTCGCTGAGTGGACGACAATGTCAGCTCCATGCTCAAAAGGTCGGTTTAAGTAGGGTGTAGCAAAAGTATTATCCACGATCAGAGGGATTTTGTGCTCATGAGCTACTGCTGCCACAGCTTCCAGATCAACGATATTTGCCTCAGGATTGCCGATCGTTTCGACAAATATTGCTTTAGTGCGTTCTGTTATAGCTTCGGCAAAATTAGCTGGCTGATCAGGATCGACAAATACGGTCTTGATGCCAAACTTAGGCAGCGTGACCGCAAAGAGATTGTAGGTTCCACCGTATAGGGTGCTGGCAGCTGCAATTTCATCACCGCATCCGGCAATATTGAGAATTGCGTATAAAATGGCCGCCGACCCCGATGCTGTCGCCAGCGCTCCCACTCCACCTTCCAGCAGGGCCATTCTTTTTTCAAACACATCGGTGGTTGGATTCATGATTCTAGTATAAATATTCCCCGCTTCTTCTAAGGCAAAGAGCTTGGCGGCATGGTTTGCATCATCAAAAACATATGAAGTTGTTTGGTAAATCGGGACTGCCCGCGAGCCTGTAGTCGGATCGGGGACCGTGCCGCCGTGAACCTGCAGAGTATCAAAACCCAATTTTCTTTCCATAATGCTCCTCCTTGTGCTGATAATCGGGGGTACAAAAAAAGCCCCCCTATTTTTGGATAGAGAGGCTTGGTAGTCTACTGCCTAAATCACCTCTCATCTTTCAGAGCAAGCGCTGCTCTGCTGGAATTAGCACCTTCTCAGTTATAAACTGCCGGTTGCCGGGCGTCATCGGGCCAGTCCCTCAGCCACTCTTGATAAGAGTTTTCTGTTTTAGATTATTTAAACCAAATATTAGCACAAACAAAATCCTGAAGCAAGTTTAATTTTTGTTAAATCTCAAATCTGCTTTCGTGCCTGTCTAAAGTCATTTTTGTAAAAATTTAGTGGACAGTTTAGCAGGATAATCTCACTTAATATGGAAGAAATTAAGAAAGGCTTGACTTTAACGCGAAGGGGTTATAAATTTGCCATCGTCCCACGGTTCAGAAAACCAATATTTAATGACATTGCTGAACACATATGAGCCGCGCTACTCGTCCTTCTTTCACAATAATCCGGACGGAATGTTCTGCTGTGCAATAGATACCGCCTTGGTGGAAGTTAACGCTGCGCTGGTGACGTTCAGCGGATTTAACCGCGAGGAACTGCTGAACACGCCCTTGACCGAACTTATTATCTCTTCCAGTCAAGAGAATTTTGCGACTGTCTTGACTGCGGTTAAGCAGGGATGTGTGAAACGCTTTCATGTCGGTTTTCTCCACAAAGACGGCAGAAAATTGGCGGCAGAGATGACGGCGATTCCGATTTTCATCAATAAAAAGGTTGTGGGAATCCACGGAATCATTCGCGATGTAAGCGGTGAGCTTAAGACTGAGAAGTCACCTGAGGAGATTAAGTTTTATGACCCGCTTACCAAACTGCCAAACCGAATTCTTTTATATCAGCACCTCCAGCAGCTGATCAGTAAAGGAGTATATGACGGTGTACCTGCTGTATTTGCCCTTGATTTAGATCGCTTCAAAGTGATTAATGATTCCCTGGGACGGGATCTAGGCGATCACCTGCTCTGCCAATTGACTGATCGAATGGGCAGTCAGCTTAAACCCAGCGACTTTTTGGCCCGCCTGGCCGGCGATGAGTTTGTAATTGTAGTAAAACGCAACACCCGAAATGATTTAGAGCAGTTCTGCCAAACACTGCTCCATCAAATTGCTGCGCCGATTGAGGTAAGCAATCAGCGCCTAACCATTACCGCAAGCGCCGGCATCTGCCTCTTAGCAGATGTGGAACCAAATGCGGACGCGGCAATCCGCTGCGCCGGAATTGCGCTATACCAGGCTAAACAGCGAGGACGCGGCTCACATGAGTATTACTCACCTTCGCTTGGTTTTCAGTCAATGCGCCGCATCGAACTGGAGGCTGCCCTGAAAGACGCGTTCGCTCAATCCCAGTTTTTACTGCACTATCAACCGCAGATCGATTTAGAACTATGCCGCATTGTCGGCGTTGAAGCCTTGGTGAGATGGAATCACCCTGAGCTGGGGATGGTTCCACCGCTGGAGTTTATTCCCCTTGCTGAAAAGACGGGCATGATTGTTCCTTTGGGAGAATGGATTTTAACCGCAGCCTGCCAGCAGTTCCGCGTTTGGCTCGATCAAGGCTGCACCTTAAGCCGCCTATCGGTGAATATTTCTGTTTCCCAGTTCAACCAGAGCAATTTCTGCGACCAAGTGCTCGCTATCCTCGAAGAAACCGGACTGGATCCGGGCTATTTAGAACTGGAGATTACCGAAAGCCAACTGCTTAACGTTGAGGCGGTAATGAACAAAATTCAAATGCTCAGAGCGCGGGGAATTAAAATCGCTATCGACGATTTTGGTACCGGATACTCTCCCCTCAGCCACCTGCGGCAGATATCCATTGATACTTTAAAAATTGATAAAGGCTTTATCCAAGAAATATCTTATAATACCCGGGATCGGGTGATTGTCCAGACGATTATCAGCATGGCCCGCATGATGCGGCTGAACTTAATTGCCGAAGGCGTGGAAACCCACGAACAGCTGCAGTTCTTAGGCCAATACAGTCTGCGAGAAGTCCAGGGCTACTATTTCAGCCCACCCCTCCCCAACTATGAGTTAGAAAAACTGCTGGCCAGGTCCATGTGACCCGGCCAGTTCTTTTTTTCTCGTTTCCTTCCAGATAAATTCGGTGAAAATGGGCCATACTAGTGGGAAAAGAGGAAAAGAGGGTCAATATGCCGGCATCCCGAAAAAGCGGAATCCTCCTTCATATCACTTCGCTGCCTAATGAGTATGGCATCGGTGATTTGGGCAGAGAAGCCTATGATTTTATTGATTTTCTTCACGCTTCAGGACAGAAGCTGTGGCAGATTCTTCCCCTCGGTCCCACCGATTTTTTCGGATCTCCCTATGCCCCCTACTCTGCCTTTGCAGGCAATCTCCATCTAATCAGTCCTGACCTGCTGCTTAAGGAAGAGCTTATTTTAGAATCTGACCTGGATAGCATCCAGTTTGATTCACCTGAAGCTAAATACATCCTGATCAAGCAGGCATTTGCGCGTTTCCAGAAACGATCATCGGCTGATCTGCAAGCGGAGTACGAACGCTTCTGCCGCAGCAATCAGTTTTGGCTCGATGACTTCGCGCTATTTATGGCGTTAAAACACCATTTTAAGCGAGTAAGCTGGATTGAATGGTCGGAAGAGCTTGCCATGAGGAAGGAGTCGACTCTTGTCCACTGGCGGGAGAAGCTGGCCTTAGAAACTGAGCAGCAGATCTTTGGCCAGTATCTCTTTTTCCGCCAGTGGGAGAAACTGAAGGATTACGCCCACAAAAAGGGAATCAGCATCATCGGCGATCTGCCTCTTTTTGTAGCCCATGACAGCGCCGATGTTTGGGCAAAACCGGAGCTGTTTTTATTGGACAAGCGGGGTCTGCCGGAATTTGTTGCAGGAGTACCGCCAGACTATTTCAGCAGGACCGGTCAGCTGTGGGGCAATCCGGTTTACAATTGGGATGCCCATTATGAAGAAAGGTTCGACTGGTGGCTCAAGCGGATTGAGGTGCTTTTGCAGCTGGTAGACTTAGTCCGCGTTGATCATTTCCGCGGTTTAGCCGCTTACTGGCAGATTCCGTACGGAGAAAAAACAGCGATAAACGGCAGGTGGATGCCCGGTCCGGGCTCAGATTTTTTTGCTGCTGTAAAAACTGAGCTCGGCACTCTGCCTTTTATCGCTGAAGATCTCGGTTTTATTGATGACGCTGTCATTGAACTCAGAGACAAGTGGAAACTGCCAGGTATGCGCGTGCTCCAGTTTGCTTTCGAAGCCCTCAAGCCAAACATCCACAGTCCTCATGCCCATACCGAAAACTGCGCTGTCTACACCGGCACCCACGATAACGATACTACGCTTGGCTGGTATCAGAAGTCCAATCCAAAAGTTAAGGATTATGTCTGCCGCTACCTCAACTGCGATGGCACCGATATTGCCTGGGATTTGATCAGAGCGGCTCTCGCTTCCCCGGCGAATCTGGCCATCACCCCGCTCCAGGACATTTTAGCCCTGGACAGCTCCGCCCGCATGAATGTTCCCGGTACAGTCGCGGGCAACTGGCGCTGGCGCTTAAGCGCTCATCATTTAACTGAAGAAATTGGGCTGCGGTTAAAGGATCTCACCGAGCTTTATGACCGCTGAGGCTGAGCCTCCTTAATGAAAGCTCTCGCAAAGGTTCTTCCGAATTCGCGGCACTGCTCCCGGTTTTCTTCCGATAAACCGAACCGAACTTTCAGTCCCGGCTGAACAACTGCCAAACGCATCCGTTCCAAGCGGTTTTCCAATAAGTCAACTGCCTCGCCGCTCCAGCCGTAATTGCCGAAAACTGCTGCGAGCTTGCCCTTGGAAGTAATGGCACTGACATGGCTTAAAGCCCGCCACACCGGCTCAACCGCATCGGCGTTGATGGTAGGCGAACCGACAACCAAGCCGTCGAAATCCTGCAGCGCTGCCTTAATCACATGCTCCGAATCATTGGCAAAGTCAATCAACACCGGCTCCTGCCCTGCGCTTCTCACACCCTCGGCTATCAGATCGGCCATCATTTTCGTGTGTCCGTAAGCACTGGCATATCCGATCACGATCTTGGGATCAGCCTTAACGCCAGTACCGCTCCATTCTTGATAGAGATCGACTGCATGCCAGAAATCCCGGTCGAGAATGGGTCCGTGGCCAGTGGCAATCATTTTGATGGCTAAAGGTCTGACCTTCTCCACTGCCTCAAGAATCTTCGGTTTAAACGGACTCATAATTGCTTCATAATAGTATTTGATGTGCGGCGTAATGTCCCCGATTTCGCTTACAAACATTCTGCCCTCGGGATCACAGTAGTGGCTGCCGAACCCATCGCAGGTAAAGAGAATCTCGTCCTCTTCAAGGTAGCTGAACATGGTATCGGGCCAGTGCAGAAACGGCGCCATGATAAAGCGAAGCGTCTTATTGCCTAAGTCTAAAGTATCGTTGTGCTTTACAATTACTGCTTCAAAATCCCGCTTGATCTGCTCCTGCAGAAACTGAACTGCCGGCCTTGTGCCGTAGACTTTGATGTGGGGAGCCTTTTCTAAAAGCGCTCCTACCGCACCGGAGTGATCCGGTTCGGTGTGGTTGACCACTAAATATTCTATCTCGTTTAAATCAATCTCCTGCTCTACTTTGTGGAGAAACTCATCAGTAAAATTTACTTTGACAGTATCAATTAAACAGGGCTTTTCTGCTTTGATTAAATATGAATTGTAGGTTGTGCCCCATTCGGTTGGTATCACAACATCAAAAACTTCTAAATCAGGATCTAGCACTCCTACCCAAGTAATATCTTTGGTTACCTGCATAGCCCCACTCCTTTACCATTTTAAGTAAATCTTAGTAAATTACTTAGAAATATACAAACAGCCAGATTTACCTTGGTGAGTGGTTTTAGGCAAATAACTCTACCTTATCGATAATAGCTATCGTTTACAGCCATTTTTGCAATTTAGAATTCAAACTTGATCGGCCGCAGATAAAGATCAAGCAGGACTTCCTCGGCATCTTTCTTTTTGTTGACAATTGTATCGATGCTTTCGCAAATCGGAAGTTCTATCTCATACTTCTCGGCAAGCACCATCAAAGCTTTAACCGTAGACACACCTTCTGCCAGCTTATCGAAAGACTTACCCTGCACAAAAGCTTCCCCAAAAGCCCGGTTGTGACTGTATGGTGAGTATAATGTCGCTGAGTAATCACCTAGGTGGCTTAAGCCGTATACAGTAAGCTCATTACCGCCCATAGCTCTCACCAATCTGGAAATTTCCCGGGCTCCCCGGGCCATTAAAGCGCCTTTGAGGCTGCTGTAGTTCAGCCCATCTATCATACCAGCTGCAATTCCGATTACATTCTTAGCCGCAGCGCCGACCTCATTGCCGATTAAATCCTGGCCGTAGTAGAAGCGGATCAGCTCGCTGCCAAACTCCTGCACCAGATATTTAGTGGTATTGATATTATCCGAGCCGATTACCATGCAGTTCGGGATGCCGTTGATGTAATCCTGAACATGCCCAGGACCCACCCAAATCGCTATCTGGCAGGGCTGGGTGATCTCTTCTTTGATGATCTGGGTTAAGCGCTTGCCGCTGTCTTCTTCCAAGCCCTTCATGCACAGTACAAAAGTTTTATCCGAAACATCAAATTGATTAATGCTTTGGGCTAACTGCCTTAAGTTTTGTGATGCAATGCTGATGACGATGACACTGCCAAAATCGACTGCTCCTTCTAGATCTGTGGTCATTTGAACAGAAGCGGGAAGAGTGAGGTACTCGTTGGTGCGGGTTTCCATCAGCTTGGTAAAATTCGCCGATGCTGCCCTGCCCCAAACCAGCACTTCATGTCCGAGGCGGTTGAGATACCAGGCGAGAAATGCTCCCCAGCGTCCTGCCCCCAATACTGTTACTTTCATATAACTGCTCCTTTCTCATCGGTAATCAGCATTTATCTATGATGTCCATAATTACCATCTAATTATAACACAAAAAAGACCTTGTTTCCCATCAGCTTTCCTGTGAGAGAACAAGGTCTATATCCCAAAATTCAAGCATCAATTTTCCTCCTGCAGCTTATGTTAACTATACAATTCTTCCTATTAACTGCAAGCTTCTGCGCAACCATCTAAAGAACTCCACTGCGTGCGTTTCTGCTATCAAAATCTTCTCTTCACCCTGACTGAACATCAGCGCACAGTCATTGTCTTCAAAAGGACTCCAGCCAAAAACGATACTGCCCATGCGCGAAATCGCGATCCCAATGATCAGCTCATCCTTCAGCTCGCCATGCTTGGTAATAAGGACTTCAGTTACCCCCTGCACCAATACATCGCTTTCATCCCACAAAAACAGAATTGTTCCCTGACCGGACTGATTGGCAACTTCCAATGCGATCTGCAGGTCTCCCTCCGAGTGTCCAACAATCGCCAATTGACCCGAATGCTCTCCAACAGACCACTCACTGATCAGATGTCTTTTCATAGGTTTTCTCCTCTCTGACGCAGCGGTACACCTCCCAATGTTTATCGAGATTCCCTGTTCTAGCTGGTTGTTTATAAATAATACCATAATAGAGGACTCTTGTCAAATTAAATTTCTAACATCGTCACTTATATTCATCTGCCCTCGTAGTGCTGCCGCAGTTCGTTGACCGCTGCGCTTAATTCTAACCAAAACTCAGGAATGCCAGTTGTATACGGTCCGATCGCATTTAAATCAAAGTAGACAATGATGTGATTTTCTGTGATATAAAAGGATTGAATGCTGCTCAAATCTCCTGCTTCGATCTCGCTGACAAAATAAGCCGATGGATTTTGTTTGATTTGGCTGTTAATTGCTTTTAGCAGAACACCTCGCTCCTCTTCAGTTGCGAACAAGTCTGTAAACTCGATAATCCTGCCGGTGGTCAAATCCACATTGACCGTTTCCATGAATCCTGACTTATTGTGCCGATCCAAATAGTGGCTGAAGCTGACAGTCAAGCTGAGAATTCCGCCCGAGTTATAATTTACCTTGTAATTCACTTCGGTAGTGTACTTGGGCAGCTGTTCCGGTGGGCCGTCCAGCTCCTCCAGATACTTGTAAGTATTGGTTTCAATCTCATGGTCAAAATGAACTATTCCCTCGTAAAACATGGTGTTGAGCTGATCATACAGCTCCTGGTCTTTTATGCCGTGAATCACCGGAATAGATAATCTGCTGCAGTAATAGGGACTGTCCTTTTCGCGCACGCGATCAAGTACAATTACATCCCAATTTGGTCTTCCGCCAATAATGCGGTACCAGTATGGATTAACACGGTACTCAGCTTGAGTTTTTTCTGCAGTCAGTACTAATCCCACAGTGAGTAAACAGATTACTAAAATTGCTGCTGAAATCCTGCGTTTAGCGAGATGCACCAAGATCCCTCCCGCTAACAATAGTCGCGACTTGTTTGTACATTATGTCCGTAAATTACTTAAACAGCTTTACTCCACTGTGAAGTTCATTGAGAATAGGAACAGCAATTTCAACCAAATGCGGATCAAATTGACTGCCGGCGTTATCAATAATTTCTCCGATCGCTTCTTCATGGGTAATCTGCTCTCGATAAGGACGAAAACTCGTCATAGCATCGTATGCATCAGCAATAGCTAAAATTCGACACTCAATGGGAATCTCCTCCCCCGCCAATCCCAGCGGATAACCACTGCCATCCCACCGCTCATGGTGGCAGAGAATTAAGCGAGATATTCCGGCTAAATGCGGCGAGGAAGTTGCAATCCGATAGCCTTTTTCTGGATGCTGCCTCATTATTTTCCAGTCCGCATCGGATAATTTCCCGGGTTTTGTCAGGATACTATCGGGAATGCCCACCTTGCCTAAATCGTGCACTTTGACTAAAAGAGCAAGGTCAGCGATCTGCGCTTCGGAAAGCTGAAGTTTTTTAGCAATCGCCTCGCAGATCACCTCCATGCGCGCGGCATGGCCGTGTGTGACATAATCTCTTTCCGCCAGCGCAGCCATGAGAATATTTACAATCTCAGATTTCATGCTTACACTGCGATACAGCTTATCGTGGAGCATCCGATCATCGGCAATGCGGTAGAGTTCCGTCAGAGAAACAGAATCATCTTCCGTTGTGGCGCTGCCCATGGAAATGCTTAAAGGCAGCGTCGGATTCTCCTGATTGTAGTCATCAACTGCGCGGCGAACCTTCTCCATAAAAATCTCTGCCTGCTTGCTGCTGCACCTGGGAATTATTACTCCGAATTCATCACCGCCGAGACGGGCCGCTGCCCCCCTGCCTTTTACACCGTCCCGAAGGATCTTAGCAAAGGCTCTCAGCACCATATCACCGCAGGGATGGCCCATGCTGTCATTAATGATCTTCAATCCATCTAAATCCGCGGCAATCACTGTAATAGGGTAATCTGTCGATTCCTGATACTTCACAATCAAATCTTCAAAGTGCCGGCGGTTGTAAAGTCCGGTCAGCACATCGTGCATGCTGAGAAACTCCAGCCGCTTTTGGTAGTGAATCCGCTCCGTAATATCCCGGATCAGGCCGCTGAATCCAGCAACCTCACCGCTGCTGTTTCTGGTCAGGCGGATAGATACTTCGCCATAGCATAATGACCCGTCTTTACGCCTGAGTTTAATCGTATTAACCCGCTTTGCAGACCTCTGCTCCCAAACAGCGCGGAATATTTGAAAAACTTTGCGCCGTTCAACGCAGATTGTCAGCATATTCACACCTGCCAGTTCTCCAACTTCATAGCCTAACAAATCGTACAGCGACTGATTGCAGAACACAATGCGGCCCTTAAGATCAATCTCATAATACCCTTCCTGCATGTTTGCCAAAATGTCCCGGTATTTCTTTTCGGACTGCCGCAGCGATTCTTTAATCTTTTTGCGGGTAAGGGCGTCCTCCAGACTGCGGGCAAAGATAGTGTATAAACGCTGTTTCTGCACCGATAAAGGCCCAGCCTCTTCCATGTATAAATACGAACTAGAATTAGTAAACTGATGAAGATAGCTGTTCGGCCCAGGTTCTGCCGTGGCAGCCATGGGATCCTCATGCTTCATAAATCCCCAAAAACCGCTGCAGTTCTGCAGAATCGGGTCGTTTAAGCTCAGAATCAGTTTCTGCACCCCAAGCAGGCGGCTTGCTTTTTCAATCACCTGCTGAAAAAGCTCCTCGCTGGGAAGATCGCTGTCAAAAGCAGCAATATCCATGATTAAAAGGAGTTCATATGCCTGCGGTATCATCTGCCCTCACCTCCGATAGTGACTGACAGGGCTTTGTTGTGGTAGAGCGGGATTCCAAAACTGCTGCTGATTTCCCCAAATGTTAATACTCCCAGCGCCGGTAAATCTCCAAGTACGCGGTAGATATTTTGAGTCTCCAGAATAAACGAATCCTTCTGCAGCCGCTCTCGGCTTACGCAGTCGAACATAATCGCGAATTTAGGCTCAGGATGCTGGTCTAAGGTTTCTTCAGTGATTCTCTTGGCCACTGCCGGCAGAGCTGGAATGCTGGTAGTCATCAAGCTCACCATTGATTTCGGCGGGATCTCCGTTACGCAGACCAAAGCCTGATCCTCCACTTCAATAATGTCACGGACTACATAATCCCCGCTTCCGCAGGGAATGCCCAGCTGAAACTTATGTCCGGTAATATCAATCTCCTGATCGAGCATCTCCCGCACAACAGCGCAGTAGCGCTGCACAGCCGGCTGGCCATCCAGCTCATAGATCCTGTTCCGCTCAGCTCTGGTGATCAGCATCGGTTCGCCTAAAGGCATCCAGCCATGCCCCACACCTTGGGTAAAATAAGCTTCTTCAACCAAGGCCAGAGCAACTCCTTCGTCCGTGTATCCGGCTTCAGTAAACTGGCTGACCGTTCCGGCGCCAAAATACTGGAAGCTGGGTCCAAGATTCGAATAGATGCCTCTAATCAAAGCGGATAATTTGTAGTTGTGCACATGGGGCAGCATCAACACTGCTCCCTCCTGGACGCTGTCTTCGACAAACGACGCACCTAATTCTTGACCTTCCCGGTAAGCTCTAGTGATATCCACCGGCGTAATTCTGGTTTGCGCCTTAACACCATACACGCTTAAGGCAGCGACACCCTGCCGGAATATCCGGTCCATAGTAAAGATCGCGCCAACCTGGCCGCCAATAAAAGGTGAGTGATTTAAAATATCACTGCAGGCTTCCCAAACAGCCCGCAGATCGTAATCGCCGGCATAAAATAGGATCGTTAAATCGGGGAGTCGGGATTCGGATCTGCTCTCCGCTAAAGCTTGGGCAACAGCTGCTTTTTCCTTGTGTTCTTGACTGATTCCAATTCTTATCTGCACACCTAACCCCCCCTGCATCAATCTCTCCTTAACAATTTCTCCTTAAAACCAAACATTTCCTGCAAAAGCAAAATAACCCCTCGACTTAAGGGGTTATTTTGCAGGTAAATTTATCCGTAATAAGCTTGGTTCCAGCGCAGTTCCTTCTTGAACTGGTTCAAATCGGTAGATTCATCGATAACCATGCACTCAACTCCGGCTATCTCTGCAAAATCAACCATCTGCTGTACAGTCAGAGCCTGACTGAAGCTGGTATGATGCGCTCCTCCTGCCAGGATCCAAGCAGCTGCCGCTGTTTTCAGATCTGGCTTTGGAATCCACAGCGCCCGCGCCACTGGCAGCTTTGGCAGCTCTTCCGATTCCACAACTTCTACCTTATTGACGATCATGCGGTAGCGGTGTCCCAAATCTACTAAAGTCACAGCAACTGCCGGTCCAGGAGGTGCCGTAAAGAGAGAGCGAACCGGGTCGTTTTTACCTCCGATGGAAAGCGGATGGACTTCCAGTGTAGGTTGATCAGCTGCCATCGTTTCGCAGACTTCCAGCATATGAGCACCTAAAATCCGCATATTGCCGGGTTCCAAGTGATAGGTATAGTCTTCCATGAAGGAGGTGCCGCCTTCTAAGCCGGTTGCCATTACTTTCATGACTCTCAGCAGCGCTGCAGTTTTCCAATCTCCCTCTGCTCCAAAACCGTATCCTTTTTTCATCAAGCGCTGGACAGCCAATCCAGGCAGCTGTTCTAATCCATGAAGATTTTCAAAAGTAGTTGTAAATCCGGTATAGCCGCCCTGCTTGAGGAATCTC
This sequence comes from Bacillota bacterium, assembly GCA_012837335.1. NCBI lineage: Bacteria > Bacillati > Bacillota > Bacillota bacterium. Next base: position 12,205 of record DURM01000065.1, on the reverse strand, counting down.
TCAATGGCCAGTTCGTATTTCGCTTGTTCAGCCAGGGCACCACGGTATTCACCGCCAGGTTTTAAGCTGTCCATCAGCTGATACTCCTGATCATAAACAGCAAGCAGTTCCTCAACTTCGGCATCTGTTACCTGGTTGAGCACTGCAAGCAGATCACCAAGGCCGTACCCATCTACAGCAAAGCCGAACTCTACTTGAGAACCGACTTTATTACCTTCGGTAACTGCCACTTCCCGCATATTGTCGCCAAATCTGGCAATTTTAACATTCTGCATCTCGTGCCAGCCCAAGGCAGCCCGCATCCAATCTGCCAGATCCTGTTCAACTTCCGGATCCTGCCAGTGGCCAACAATGACTTTGCGGTCAATGCCTAACCGGGTAACAATAAACCCGAATTCCCTATCTCCATGGGCAGATTGGTTGAGGTTCATAAAGTCCATATCAATTTCCTGCCAGGGAATGTCCCGGTTAAACTGGGTGTGCAGATGCACGAGCGGCTTCTGCAGTCGCTTGAGACCGTTAATCCACATCTTCGCCGGCGAAAAGGTGTGCATCCATGTAATTAGACCGATGCAGTTTTCCGCAATATTGGCTTCCAAGCAAAGTCTGGTAATTGCTTCCTGATTAGTCAGCACCGGTTTAAAGACAACTCTAACTGGAAGCTTTCCGGACGCGTTGAGCGCGTTTACGATCTGCTGTGAATGCTCGTCAACCTGCTTTAAAGTGTCGTCCCCATAAAGATGCTGACTTCCTGTGACAAACCACACTTCATACTGTTTTAAATCAAGCACTGTGAACCCTCCTTGAGAATTTATTTCTTAATATCTGCAGCATAACGGGCAAAACCGTTACTGTTGCAATGCAGCTGATACCCATGGCCAAGGCCATCAGCACGCCAAACACCATAAGAATGGAAAAAGTAGAAAAGCAGAGCATCAAAAATCCGGCAATCAGGGTAGCAGCATTGATCATAATGGCATGACCCGCGGTGCTGATGGCTATTTCGCAGGCATCCATCAGATTTTTTCCTGCCTTAACCTCGCTGTTGACCCGACTGATGTAGTGAATCGAATAGTCGATTCCCATTCCGATGGCAATACTGCCGATTAATACTGTAGCCGCATCCAACGGCAGTCCAAGCCAACCCATAACACCAAAATTAATGACTATGGTAAAGATCAGTGGGATCACGGAGATGCATCCTTCTAAAAACGAACGCGTAAAGATTATCAACAGCGCCAAAACAGCTAAAGTTGACCAAAGAACACTGGATACTTGACTTTCGGAAAAGCGCTGCATATGGTGCTGAATAATCTTTGGAAGTCCCGAGACGGTGACCGTATACCCTTCCGGGAGCCGCTCCTTTAATCCCGTTTCCAAGGAGATTAAGTTATTGGCCAGCTGAGTTGTATCGCTGCTGCGCAGCCAAGCGTAGATCATTGCTTTCTGCTGCTGATTGCGGCTTACAAACACACTGGTTAGGGTTCTAGGCAGCTGCTGATAGGCTAAGGGAACCAAATTCGGCTGCAGCTGTCCATCGGGACTTAAGTCTCTGGCCAGCGATGCCATGGACCAGGTATGAGTCACCAGCGGCACCGTCTGCGCATACTGCTCTAATTCATCAATTGTAGGCAAAAACTGCGGATTCAAAGCACCTTGGGCTTGGTGAGTATCCACCACAATCAAGACCTGCTGGGAGCCGCCAAAATACTGCTCATAGACTCGAATACCTTCCGCTGCATCGCTGGATTTCCGGAAGTAGCGGGCAATATTGGCTTCAACAGTTATCCGCGGCAGTCCCAACGCCATTATAACAAAAACTGCTGTACCGATTACTGCCACTGTCTTACTGTGCCGCATCACCCATCTGGCTAGTTTAGCGAGGAAAATTGTATCCCAGTAAGTTTCCTGTTTTGCCTCTCTGCTCAAGCGCTTCGGCTCAGGAAACACAGCCAAAAGGGCCGGTATTCCCAGCAGTGTAAACACATAAGCAACCATAACACCAATACCGGAGAATGTACCAAAATCCTTAACCGGTATCACCGTTGAAGTGCGCAGTGAAATCAATCCCACCGCTGTGGTTACCGATGTCATAGTGCAGGGAGGCACCATTTTCTCCATTACACGAGCGACAATCTCATTTTTAGACGCTGAATTCCGCCCCAACTCCTCCTGATATTTGTGCAGAATATGAATTCCGTCAGCTGATCCGATTACGATTAGAATTACCGGCATAATCACACTGACAAGGGTGATCGGAAAATCCAACCAAGCCATCAGTCCCATCGTGATCACCATGGAGACTAATACTGTAGCACCGGGGATCAAAAAGCCCAGCCAGCTGCGGAAGCTTAGGATTAAGACTATCACCACAATCAAAGCTGCAATGGGAAATAACACAAAGGCGTCCCGCCTGATGCTTTGATCCATCGCGTGGGTTATGTAGCTGGTACCCGTCATATTAAACTGATCCGAACCCCACTCAGTGGTTAGGAGTTTTTCGAGTTCTTTTACAGCCCGCTTGCCCCGGCTGGAATAGCTTCCATAAATGTAGAGTTCGATCAGCATGGCTTCGCTGTCTGCGCTGATCATCCGCTTGCCGTTAGGACTTTGAGCCAGCCGCTGGCGAAACGCCTTGACTTCTGCTTCAGTTGCTGGAACCTGCGGCGCAACGGGTATGCTCTGCACCATAAAGCCGGCTAGTCCGAAATAGGATGTGTCAAATGGACTGATAACTTCAAAGACATCCTTGTGTCCTCTGATTTCAGAAATCAAGTTATTTGCTTTCTGGAGAACTTGGGGATCGTTCATGTCTCCTTTCAGAATCAAATACAGAGGATCGCCGACAGTGAAATCACGGGCGGCGGTTTCAATTGCCCGCGTTTCCTCCTCACTTCCGGTAGTGAGTTTGGTTACATCAGTATCGACATAAATGTTCGTCAGCTGGTAGCCAAAAAAGCCGGTGACCAAGACAAAAACTATCAACACAAGCCAGGGATATTTAACTGCAAATCGCGGTAGAGTTTTCTCAAATATAGATTTGAACCACTGTATCATCTTCAACTTCCTTTAATTCCCTTCTCCCAGTGATATAATTCCATGGTTAGTCACTGCTTTCCTGCAGATGCTGCGGCAGGGAAAGCTGCGCTCGATAATTAGACATGTTGTAATCAGGCTGCCGCTTGGGATTATAAACCGGAGCTGGTCCCGGCTGATCTTGGGTGTAGATCCAGATCGAATTTTGGTCCCAGACTAATATTTCATCCCTGGCATCGCCCGTTAAATCAACCGGCTCATAGCAGAGATAGGGATGGCCATCATCTGGTAACTGGACAACGCGATCGAAATCGTAATCGATCATGCCTCCCTCATGGGGATGACCGGAGATCAGAAGCAGTTCTGTTCCTAATCCGTCCCAATTCACAGGAGACAGAGCAGTTCCCCGAGGCGCGATCAGTTCCCTGCGCCGCAGGATATTGCCGTCAGCATCAAAAAAGATGATTATTCCCGGATTGCCCCAAAAGGTAACTGTCGCTACCTGCAGTTCTGGGCTATCAGGAATAAACCGGGCAATAGTAGCAGTCTGGCTGTGTCCTACATTTTGATGCCGAAGCACTTCTCCAGCTTGATTTACCCAATACATACCTTCATCGCTGGCTGCGATAATGAACTGCCACTCATCACCTTGATTGAACTTGCCAATTGCCACCCCATCAGCATGATCACCGATATCTAAGGACCAAAGCACAGTGCCATCGTGATCCAAAAGCGCATAGCCGATTAAAATCTCATCTTTTCCGTCATTGTCAATATCCACAGCCATGGGATAATGGCCACAGTTGCCCCGGTAATGCCAGAGAGGCTTCAAATCCCAGGTGTAAGCCCAGATATTGTTGTAGCGATCCTTGATTATCAGGTCTCGATCAGTTCCCTGCCCAGTCAGATCGCAGAAATAAAGTGAATCGCCGACAATCCGGTCGTACTGGTCTTCGGGCATTTTCGGCCCGGTGTGGGGTGGAGCTGTAGGTGTCGGCGCGGAATACTTAACCTGACCGGTTTCACCGTCAAGGACATATATGCGGAAATCTTTGCAGAAAATCACTTCCTGCCTGCCATCCCCATCCAGATCGTGAATCTGCAGCGGCAGATCATTGGATACCAGAGCATTTTCAGGATTGGGCTCCCCAATCTGCCACAGCACATTGCCGTCTAAATCAATGGCAGTTAAACAGCTGATTTCGCTGAAATTATCTCCCCGCATCCGCCTGATGTTCTGGGCAAGAATAATTTCTTTTCTGCCGTCATTATTTAAATCACCAAAACGGATGCTTTTGCCGGCGCCAAACCCCGGTGTTTCAATCACTTTCCACAGCTTCGGCTGGGGATAGAGCCGCCGCTTGGTTTCCTCCCGCTCTCTCCGTGCCAGCTTCTCCTGCTGCCACACTTTTATTTTTTCTGCTTCCATCAGCACTTCCACTGGACCGAACCGCACCGGGTGCGTTCCAGCAAAACCAATTCTGCCTCGCTTATATGTATCATCCTCAGCGCATAAGCGGTATCCATCGACAGCCGCTTCCATTTTTATCCCTGAAACAGTAAGCCTGACATTGTAATAGCGGTCACTATCGAGAGCAACCGGAATCTCTGCTAGAGCGCTGATTTCATCATCAGACCGGGCAATCAGCTTCAAGGTCCCGGTTTGATACCAAAGGGCATAATAGTGCCGGCTGGTCTCATAGCGGAAGACGATGCCGTACTCGCCCCGCGTTGTAATGGGGCGAAATGTTGTGTTTAAAACAAAGTCATCCCACTCACCGCCAGCAATCAGCATCGGCAGCGCCCGCTGGCGGATGGCACCAATCTCCAAAACCTTGTGTCCATCCTCAGTAGTAACAAGCCAAGAAGGATTGCCCCGCCAGGAGTGATGCACCGTAGTTGCAGTCCATTTTCCTGTTTCCCCGCTTACATCCGGCCAGTGATATTCACCTAATGCGGAATAATCATGGGGTAATACCCCTACCCGCAGATCAGCATAATCATCGTAAAAGACACGCTCCAACCGCCGAACTCCTTTCTTTATTAAAAACCCGCAGTTCGTTTTCATCTGCTGTGACAATCCTGTTATATATTCGGCTTTCTGAACCTAAAATTCCTGCCATTTTACAATTCTTGACATTTTTTATTTCCTTTCCTATGATCAGGAAGAAGAAAGGGAAGTGATTGCCATCGAAAACTCTCCACTGCAATACAGAATTATCACTGTTGATGAAACTGCATCCACCAATGACTTAGCTAAAGAGTATGCCCGGCAGGGTGCCTCAGAAGGCCTGGTCATCACAGCCAAACGCCAAACCCAGGGCAGAGGTCGGCGGGGTCGGGAATGGTACTCCCAAACAGGAGGCCTGTACTTCTCCATCCTGCTCAGACCCAACCTGCCCTTTACCGAAATGGCGAAAACCACGCTGTTAGCGGGAGTGGCGGCAGTGGAAACACTGAGACAGCACTATCGGGCTGCCGCAGAGCTGAAATGGCCTAACGATGTGATTATAGCCGGCAGGAAAATCGCCGGGATTCTTACAGAGGGATCAATCAATCCGGGAGGGTCCAACTATATCATTGTTGGAATTGGAGTTAACACCAATCCGCCTGCAGAGCCGCTGCCGGAATCAATTCGAGTCCGAGCAGGGTTTTTATCAGATTTTACGAATCTTACCATAGAGAACCAGGTGCTGCTGCGGCAGTTTTTAAATCATTTCAACCAGCACTATGTTCGGTTTGCCCAGGGAAAGCATCACGAATTTCTGAAGCTGGTACGCTGTTATACCAGGATGCTGGGGCAAGAAATAATCATCACTGAAGAAAAAGCCACGTACCATGCTAAGGCAGTGGATATCGATGAGACCGGTGCATTGATTGTGAAAAAAAGCGATGGCACTATCCGTACCCTATTAGCAGCAGATGTCTCTATCCGCAGTCAAAGTATCTAAAGAGAGGTAAATCTAAATGAACATCAAACGCTTAACCTACATCGGACTATTTGCCTGTTTAACAGCCCTCGGAGCCCTGATCACTGTCCCTATTCCTCCACTGGTTGTGCCGATAACACTCCAGATTCCCTTTACGCTCACGGCCGGATTCATATTGGGTCCGCGGGATGGCGCTGTCAGTCAGCTCCTCTACCTGCTCTTAGGCGCAGTGGGTCTGCCGGTGTTTTCTGGTCAGCAGGGTGGTATTGGCATGCTGTGGGGACCAACAGCAGGATTTTTATGGGGCTTTGTCCTGGCCGCTTTTCTGATTGGATGGCTGAGCTGCCGCTTTCGCTTCCGCAGTTTTAGAGCCATATTTTTAGCGCTCATCTTCGGCCTGATGCTGATTTATGCCGCCGGAGTGATCGGCTTAATGCTTGTCCTTGATTACAGCTTCGGGCAAGCGCTCGGCGCGGGCGTAGCACCTTTTGTTCTGGTAGATGTATTTAAACTGCTGGTTTCCGCTTATGTAGTTGAGCGTCTTATCAAAACAGGCATTGTAAAAGCAGCATCAAAACGCTGATGCTGCTTTTTCTTACGCTATTTTAGTTTTGACCGTAATAGGCGTCCTTGCCATGCTTGCGCAGATAATGCTTATCAAGGAGATACTGGGGAATTGCCTGTGCTTCCCGGTTAACGCTGAAAGTAATGCCTGCCATTTTGGCGCATTCCTCTAAGACCACACTGTTAACTACCGCGTCCATAGCGTCCTTACCCCAGGTAAAGGGTCCGTGCTGGCTCACCAGCACCGCCGGAACCGCATCAGGGTCAAGATCTGCAAATGTCTCCACAATCACCTTGCCGGTATTTAACTCATAATCAACCGCCACTTCCGCCTGATTCAAAGGCCGGGTGCAGGGCACAGCGCCGTAGAAATGGTCCGCGTGAGTAGTGCCTAAACACGGCAGATCCATGCCTGTCTGAGCCCACCCGGTTGCATACGTGGAATGGGTGTGGGCAACTCCTCCAATATTCGGGAAATTGCGGTACAGCTCTAAATGAGTGGGCAGATCTGATGAAGGACGCAGACTTCCTTCAACAACTTCACCATCGAGATTGACTACCACGAGCTGATCTGCTGTCATCTCGTCATACGGCACACCGCTAGGCTTAATCACAACTAACCCCCGCTCACGGTCGATCCCACTTACATTTCCCCAGGTATAAACCACTAATCCCTTGCGGTTAAGCTCTAAGTTCGCTTCCAAAACATCCTGACGTAGTTTAGTCAGCATTCCCAACACATCCTTATAGTTTTCTTAAGGTATCTTCAAGCAGACCACCGACTTCCAGGTATCTGCGGTACTTTTCTTGGTATTTGGCCGCCTGATCAGCCCGCGGAGTATAAGTTTCGCTGAATACGGTTCCCATGTGCTTTTGGGCTTCCTGCACATTCGGATATACACCTGCCGCAACAGCTGCGAACATGGCTGCTCCCAACGCGCAGGTTTGATCCGATTCAGTTACTTTGATCGGCATATTAAATACATCGGCTGTAACCTGCATGACAAAAGGATTCTTCTTGGCAATACCGCCTAAAGCAATAACCTGGTCAATTTCTACACCTTCCTCAATAAACCGATCAATAACAGCTTTTGAACCAAAGGCTGTCGCTTCAACCAGTGCCCTAAAGATACGCGGCGCATCAGTTCCCAGGCTTAAACCAACCAGGGCGCCTTTCAAAGCCTGATCCGCATCTGGTGTGCGTCGGCCGTTCAGCCAATCGAGGGCAACAACTTGGGTATCTTCAATTGACAGTGCCTCAGCAGCTTTAGTGAGCCGCGGCAGAATTTTTTCGAAAATCTGGTCCACCAGCTTATCAGAAATCAAACCGCTTTCTTGAATATCCAGTAAAGGCCAGAGCAAAACTTCCCTAAACCAAGCAAAAACATCTCCGAACGCAGATTGGCCTGCTTCCAGTCCAACCATGCCCGGAATAACGGAACCGTCAACCTGTCCGCAGATTCCCCGCACCAGCTTATTCTGCATTACATCATAAGGGGCAACCATGATATCGCAGGTAGAGGTTCCCATAATTTTAACCAACGCTTTGTCAGTTACGCCACCACCGACAGCTCCCATATGGGCGTCAAACGCGCCTACGGCAATAGCGATGCCCGGTTTAAGGCCAAGTTTCTCTGCCCATTCGTCGCATAAAACTCCGGCCAGCTCATCAGCGGGATAGGTGTCCCGGTACATGTTCTTGGTTACGCCAGCCATGATCGGATCAATGGCTGTAAAGAACTCTTCTTTGGGCAGTCCACCCCACTCTTCATGCCACATCGCCTTATGCCCGGCTGCGCAGCGGCTGCGCTTGATCTCATCGGCAGACTTAACTCCGGAAAGGAGAGCCGGCATCCAATCACAGTGCTCCACCCAGGTATACGCTGCTTCCCTCACCTCAGCATCTTGGCGGTAGATGTGGAGAATCTTGGACCAGAACCATTCTGAGGAGTAAATACCACCGACATATTTGGTGTAGTCAATCGGAGAATGGTTCCATGCGTAATCATTGATCTCCGCTGCTTCCTGTACAGCGGTATGATCCTTCCAGAGAATAAACATGGCGTTTGGATTCTCGCTGAACTCCGGAAGCAGAGCCAGAGGTGTACCGGTATGATCAACGGCGCAGGGAGTGGAACCGGTTGTATCAATTCCAATGCCTACAACCTGCTCTGCCACCTCTTGCGGCAGCTGCGCTAATGACTCAGTAATGCACTCCTGGAGGCTCTCAACATAATCCAGGGGATGCTGCCGAAATTGATTGCTGGCAGGATCACAGTATAAGCCCTGTGCCCACCGTTTGTAATACGAAACGGCTGATGCCTCTTCCCTGCCTGTGCGTGTATTCACAACTAAAGCGCGGACCGAGTCCGTTCCAAAATCGACACCAATTACATATTTGTCCATTCTTTCCGCTCCTTACCATAAAATGTTATGTTTACATTTCAGCAAATACCGCTCTGTTTCCTGCCGAATAACCGGAATACGGGGCAGGTTTTACTCCCGCAAAAGCGAATGATAAATCAAAAGCGGCTGTACTGATCACCCAAACGATAGCTTAGGCAGTGGATTAGTAATCAGTCCTAAGTCCTCAGCTCTAAGAATGGGGACTAAATCGTGAATATCTGTGACCCGCTCTTTCAGCGCTACCCCACCGATTCCCAGGTCGACCCGCTGATGGAAATCGGAACCAGAGATTTTCAATAGTCCATGCTCCTCGGCGAAAGCCAGAGCCAGATGATTCTGGGACTTGTGGCGGGGATTGCCGTTAAAGACTTCCGCTCCATCGAGCAAGCGCGGATCAACCGGCTGCATATAGCTGCGAAACGGATGGGCCACATAAAGCAGCATGCCATTGGCTTTTGTAAGTGAATGGAGAGCAGCTAAACTCAGCTTATAAAGCTCGGGATATTCAACTAGGAAATCCTCGGTAACACCGTAGATTAGGTAATCATTTTGGGTGCCAGCCATTTTAAGCTCAATTCCAAATAAAACATCTAGATCAAGCTTCTGCCCCTCATCCCGGGCAATCCGATATCCTTCCATATACCGCTTGATCTTATCAGCCCAGGTGGATTCGGGCAGAGTTTCAAAATAATGGTCGTAATAGTGATCAGTGATCACAATCCCCTGATAACCCGCCTGCTTGTAGAGATGGACAATCTCATGCGCAGGAACATGGGCGCAGGGACTGACATTGCTGGTGTGAACATGAAGATCATATTTATATTTATATAGTTTCATCAGGTTCCAATGCTCCTTGCTGTAAAAATAAATAATCGGTACAAGTATAACATTAATTATCTTGGTTGTGGGAAAAATCAAATGCCGGAAAGGAGTGGCTGCCATGATTGAGCCGAAGCAGGTAAGAATCAAAGATGGATTTTGGTCCCGCTATCAGGAACTGATTACAAACGAAGTTATTCCCTACCAATGGCGAGCGATGAATGACCAGATTCCCGATGCTCCCAAGAGTCATGCTATCAAGAATCTCCAGATCGCCGGCGGCAGCGAAACCGGAGAGTTCCACGGCTTTATTTTTCAGGACAGCGATGTTTACAAATGGCTGGAAGCAGTTGCCTACAGCCTAATGACCCATCCTGACTCTGAGCTCGAACAGCTGGCCGATATTGTTGTGGAGATTATTGCCAAAGCTCAGCATCCTGACGGCTACATCAACAGCTATTTTACGATTGCCAAACCAGAAGCGCGCTGGACCAATCTGAGGGACTGGCATGAGCTTTACTGCGCCGGACACTTTTTTGAAGCTGCTGCTGCATATTACCAAGCGGTAGGAAACACTCAAGTTTTGGATACCGCCCGCAAATTTGTTGATTATCTCCTAGAAGTGTTTGGTTCTAATCCAGAGCAGATTCCCGGCTATCCGGGCCATGAAGAAATTGAACTGGCACTGGTTAAACTCTATCAAGTTACTGATGATGAGCGGTATCTGCAGTTAAGCAAGTTCTTTATTGAGGAAAGAGGCAGGCAGCCTCACTTCTTTGATTTTGAATCGGAGCAGCGGGACGAAAAGCCGGCAGGTGATTACCGCTACTGGCAGGCTCACCTTCCGGTAAGAAAGCAGACTACTGCTGAAGGACATGCTGTCAGGGCTGTGTATCTATACACGGCTGTCGCTGATATCGCCTATTACACTAGAGATCAGGAGCTTATTGAAACCTGCTTCGAGGTCTGGCAGAATGTGGTGCGCCGCCGCATGTACATTACCGGTGGTATCGGCGCATCAGCACACGGCGAATCCTTCAGCTTCGACTACGATCTTCCCAACGATCGTGCTTACAGTGAAACCTGCGCTGCTATCGGCTTAATTTTTTGGGCTCAGCGCATGCTCAAACTGATCCAGAACAGCGAGTTCGCCGATGTGATGGAACTCGCCCTTTATAACAGCGCTTTATCAGGCATATCCTTAGACGGCAGAAGATTTTTCTACGTCAATCCCCTCGAAGTTTGGCCGGAAGCATGCCACAACAGAGCTGATCAGCGTCATGTTAAAGTCACGCGCCAGCCCTGGTTCGGCTGCGCCTGCTGTCCACCGAATATCGCCAGGCTTTTAGCCAGCTTAGGCAGTTATATCTACACCAAAACAAACGAGAGGGAAATCTATACTAATCTCTATATCGGGGGAACAGCAGAAATAGAACTAGGAGACCAGATCATATTGATCACCCAAAACAGCGAACTGCCCTGGAATGGAAAGGTTAAATTAACTCTCAGGGTGGCAAAACCTGAGCAGTTTACCCTTGCCCTGCGGATTCCCGGCTGGTGCAGCGCTCCTAAGATTGCGGTTAACGGCGAAGCGGTGAACTTGAACACCATCAGCGACAAAGGCTACGCGAAAATCACCCGCGTCTGGGTTGATGGCGATACTGTAGACCTCGACTTTCCCATGGAAACAGTGCTGATTACAGCTAATCCAAAGGTAAGAGCTAACAGCGGCAAAAAAGCGGTAATGCGGGGGCCATTGGTTTACTGCCTCGAAGAAGTAGATAACGGAGCTGACCTTCACAACCTCATCTTGAATGCAAACACAAAGTTCGATGTATCGTTTGATCCGAATCTCCTCAATGGCATCGCGATCATCTCAGCCGAAGGCGTACGTGAGCTTGCCAACTGGGACGACACCCTGTATCGAGTTAATGCATCCCTTGAGACACAGCCGGTTAAGCTCACCTTTATTCCCTACTACGCTTGGGCAAACCGCGACCCAGGTGAAATGCTGGTTTGGGTGCGCTGCCGCTAGAACAAAAATACCGCCGGTTGAGGCTAACTCAGCCGGCGGTTTCCTTTACTCTGAAGCTTTCGCTAAAGTCATTGTGACTATTGAATAAGAAGAGCGTGTAAGATCAGCAGGGGTTACTGCTAAATAGTGAGGGTTTAGATCGGATTGGAGCAGAATGGCCGCATCTAAACCTATCTCCCTGCTCTCCATATCTTTGATTATCAAATGATCTGCCTCATAGACAATCAGGTTTTCTTTTACCCCCTCCAGGGTCAGTTGGTACAGTCCATCCGCCTGTTCGAGCTTAAACAAGTAGTAGGGGAAAATGTTAAAAACCAAGACAAATTCTACTTTTTCCTCAAGCGGTCTTTCAATCGGAACCGCAAAAGCTGGTGATAAGCCAGCTCTCAGCTCACCGCGGCCTTCTTCCAGAAAG